>CAYXGD010000011.1:0-5802 GCA_964464425.1 uncultured Thermoplasmatales archaeon | reverse complement strand
CGCTCCCGCGGTCCCGACCGATCGCCGACCAACCACCTGCTCGTGCTGGCCGTCTGCGGCCTCCTGGCTCTCCAGGTGGTCCCCGTCACGCTAGCCCAGCAAGGCTCGGCGAGCGTCACGTTCGACGACCAGCTCTCCGGAGGGCAGACCGTCACCGTGGCTAACGCCACCCTGCCCGAGGGCGGTTTCGTGGCCCTCCACGATGCCACGCTCCAACGCGGCGACGTCCTAGCCAGCGTGGTCGGCGCGTCCTCGTTCCTCGAGGCCGGCACCCACGACGACGTCACGGTGCAGCTCTCAGAGCCCCTGACCTCGGACGCGACGCTGATCGCCATGCCCCACAAGGACACCGACGGCGACCGCGTCTACAGCTTCGTCGCCGACGGCGGTCAGACCGACGGCCCTTACACCTCCGGCGGGGACCCCGTGATCGATGACGCGAAGGTCACCGTCTCGGCCACGGCCGAGCTCTCCGACCAGCCCACCGATGGCGCCAGCATCCTCGTCGATGAGGTTGCCCTCTCCGAAGGGGGCTTCGTCACCATCCACGACGAGACCCTCCTCGAGGGCATGCCGTTGGTCAGCGTGATCGGGACCTCCCCCTACCTCGACGCCGGCGTCCACGAGGATGTCCGCGTGGAGCTCGATCGCGAGCTGACCGAAGCGCAGACCGTCCTCGCGATGCCGCACAAGGACACCGACGACGACCGGACCTACGACTTCGTCACCAGCGGCGGACAGGACGACGGCCCGTACATGGGCAGCGACGGCCAGCCGGTCGTCGACGATGCGACAGCTACGCCCTCCGACACCGCCACGGTCGTCTACGACGACCAGACGACCGGCGGCACCCACGTTGTGACCGCCCGGACCTTCCTGCCCGAGGGCGGTTTCATCGCGATCCACGACGAGGGCCTGGCTCAAGGCAAGGCCGTCGAGAGCGTCCGAGGCGCCAGCGAGCACCTGGCCCCCGGTGTGCACGAGCACGTCACCATCGAGCTCGACGACCCGCTGGACTCGAGCCAGACGATCACGGCCATGCCCCACAAGGACACCGACGGCGACCGGGCCTACGACTTCGTCACCAGCGACGGCGATCAGGATGGCCCCTACACGGCCAACGGTAGCGCCGTGGTGGACAGCGGCGAGACCCACTACTCGGCGTCCGCGTTCACCGTGGACCAGGAGAGCGATGGTCGCACGATCACCATCGACAGCGTCGCCCTCTCCGGCGGCGGCTTCGTGGCCCTCCACGACCCGAGCCTCCTAGCCGGCGAGGTCACCGGTAGTGTCGTCGGGGTCTCGGCCTTCCTGTCGCCTGGCCACCACAGCGATGTCGAGGTCACGCTGGACCGTACGCTGCGGACCAGCCAGGACCTGATCGCGATGCCTCACATCGACACCGACACCGACCAGACCTACGACTTCGTCACCAGCGGCGGCAGCGACGACGGACCCTTCGTGACCGCCTCAGGTGATCCGGTCGTCGTCCCCTTCCGGGCCACCGTCCGGGCGACCGCGACGATCGAGGATCAGACGGCCAAGGGCACCGTGACGGTGGCCACGGCCACGCTCCACGATGGTGGGTTCGTCACCCTCCACGACGGGAGCCTCCTCAACGGCGAGGTCCTGGGGAGCGTCGTCGGTGTCAGCGAGAAGCTCCCTCCGGGCACCCACGAGAAGATCCAGATCGACCTGGACACACAGGCGACCGGGGAGGTGACCCTGATCGCTATGCCCCACCACGACAGCGATGGCGACGGCACCTACGACTTCGTGACCTCCGAGGGCGCCGACGACGGCCCCTACCTGGCTGGCGGCGGCGCGGTCGTCGACACCGCGACGGTCACCCTCCAAGAGACCGATGACCAGGAGGGTAGCTCGGCGGACGGTGTCGGCGGGCCCGACGAGGTTGCTGGGCCTGGCTCGGAGGCGCCGGCTGCCGACGGTTCCGACGACGAGCAGGCGCCCGCGCCGTTGCCGGGGACGGCTTTGGTTCTCCTCAGCCTCGCCGGCGCGGCGCTGGTCCTGCTCGGCCGCCGTTAGCGGCCCGGGACCAACCGGGCCCCGGCCCACCACGCTGCGTGCTCAGCCGTCCCGGCCGGGGCCCCTCCCTCTCCCTCTCCCTCTTCTTCATGACCCCTGACCCCCAGCTCGCCAGGGCTAGGCCTGTCGTTCCCCGTCATGCACCGAGAAGGTGACCTCGTCGGGCTGGGCCCGGACCTTGACGATGTGGAACGGGTAGGTGATCTGTTGAGAGCAGGCCCCCCCGGTGACCTTGTAGTAGCTGGCCTCGACGCTCACCTCGGTGCTGCCGTCGCTGGCCGTTGCCGAGGTGACGTTCGTGATCTCCGCGCCGTGGCATCCGTCGGGGCTCTGACCCTTGAAGATCGCCACGACGATCTCGCTGGAGAAGTCGACCGCCGGCCGATCCGGGGCCGGCTGCTGGCCTTCGGTGTGGTTCTCCCAGAGCGAGCGCCAGGTTGCCGCATCCTCGACGACGATCTCGCGCCGGTCCTCGATGCCGGACTGGCTGCCGCGGTCCAAGGTCTCGTAGGTCACGTTGCCGTCCTTGCCGTCGGTCTGGCCGCCCTGGCTGTCGGTTCGGTCCTCGATCCGGAAGACGACCGGGGCCTCGTCGGCGGGGACGGTGATCATGTGGTACGGGTAGGTGACTGCCAGCGTGCACGCCCCGGCCTCGACCTTGGCGTAGACGCCGTCGACGACGTAGGAGCCGTTGTCGGCCTCGGTGACCTCGCGGATCTGGGCGCGGTGGCAGCCGTCCGGGGACGCCCCCTTGAAGATGGCCAGGACCATCTGCCCGGGGAAGTCGACCTCTGGGACAGGGGGCGGGTCGGTGTGGCGATCTGTGTGGTGGGCCCAGAGCTCTTGCCAGGTGGCGTTGTCCCGGATGACGCGTTCCTGGCGGGCCTCGAGGCCCGAGTCGCCCCCCTGTGCTATGGTCTCGAAGGTCACGTTCGTGGACGTAGGCTCGTCGGGATCGTCGCTGGGATCTCCACCGTCGTCGGGCATGTAGGCCCGCTCCTCGAGGTGGAACTCGACGGGGGCATCGACGGCCGGGGCCGAGACGATGTGGAACGGCTGGACCAGCGCCTCGCCGCACACCGCGTCCGCCGGGGCCACGTAGCTGGTCCCCTCGACGACCAGCCTCCCAGCCTCGGTCACGTTGAGCCCGGTGATCTCGACCTCGTGGCAGATGTTCGGCTGCTGGCCCTGGAAGACGGCGATGACCATCCGCTGGCTGAAGTTGATGGCTGGGATGGCGATCGACCCGTCCTGCTCGCCCGGGTGGTGCTCAAGCCACAGGTCCCCCCAGGCGCCGGGGTCCCGGATGGTCAGGGTGCGGGGATCGGTGATCTCGGACCCCTGCCCCTTGGCCACGGTCTCGAAGGGGACCGGCCCCGGGGCCCGATCCGGGGTGAGGCAACCGCTCAGCGCGACGGTCGTCAGGCAAGCACCCAGAAGGAGGGCGGTGGTAGCTCTCATGGCGACCGTAGGTTCATCGCCCCGAGCCCATGAAGCCTCTTGCGGTGTTCGGCCATCGCCGAACGCCCCCGGCGGCGCACGGGGCGACCCCGAGGGGGCACGGCCGTCGTGCCCTTCGTATACCGGCACCCCGCTTGCCTGGTTGGCCATGGACGTCCACACCGTCGAGCTGTTCCACGTCGAGGTCCCGACCCAGGAGACCTTCCACCCGGCCTGGTTGCCAGCCTACCCCCAGACCGAGCACCGGTTCACGCTCCTGAGGATCGCCACCAAGGACGGCCGCTACGGCGTGGCCGCCGGGCCGGCGTTCTCCCGGGAACGCGAGGGCCTGGGCGACCTGCTGGGCCCCTACCTGATCGGTGTGGCCGTCGACGACCTGGCCACCGTGCGGCAACGGATCCGGGAGGCGGGCTTCCTGGGCTGGCGCAACCCGTGGATCGAGATGGCCTTCCTGGACCTCCTGGGCAAGCTGGAGGGCAAGCCCGTGGCCGAGATGCTCGGCGGCGGACGGACCCGGTTGCCGGTCTACGCCAGCACGGGGACGGCCACCACGCCCGACACGGCCTACGAGCAGGCCCAGCTGGCTCACAAGGTCGGCGCCGACCTTGTCAAGCTGCGGGCCCACGCGCCCACGCTCGAGGAGGACCTGGCCATGCTGGACGCGGCCGGTCAGGCCTCCACCGAGCTGGGCCTGGACCTAGCCGTCGACGCCAACCAGGGATGGTTCGTCGACGCGACCGGGCCAGCCGAGCGGTGGGACCTCGACCGGGCACGCAGCTTCGCCCAGGCGTGCGGCGGCCAGGGCGTGACCTGGCTCGAGGAACCCCTGGACATGCACGACCTGGAGGGGATGGCCAAACTACGGGAGGCCAGCCCGGTGCCCATCGCCGGCGGCGAGCTGATCGGCCCCTGGCATGCCATCCGGCCCCTGCTGGAGCACGGCTGCCTGGACATCCTGCAGCCCGACGCGGTCCTGTGCGGTGGGGCCTACGACAGCCTCCGCACGGCCGAACGTTGCGACGAGGAGGGCCTCGACTTCGCCCCGCACACCTGGACGGGCGGCTGGGGGCTGCTCTACAACGCGCACATCCTGTCGGCCAGCGGCTCCGAGGCCCTGCTGGAGTGGCCCTTCGACCCGCCAGGCTGGACCCCGGAGGTCCGGGATGCCACCATGGCCCAGCACCTCCACCCGACCCCCAACGGGGTCTTCGAGCTGCCGGACAAGCCTGGGCTCGGTGTCGAGCTCGACGAGGAGGATCTCGATCGGTTCGGGACGCGGTTCTACAAGGCCACGCCTGGCAGGGTGGCCTGGGACGTGGTCCGGGACAAGGGCCTCAAGGAGACCCTGAAGTACGCCTGGCGGCGGCGCGGGTGACCGTCAGGAGGTGACCCAGAGGCCGGTCGTGCCGGACAGCGATTGTTGGTTGGTGACGACCTCGACGCTGTCGGCCGGCCAGACGCCGTGGTGGGTGACGGTCAGGTTCCCGGTGTAGGTGTAGGGCGTGGACCGGTCCGGGTCCTCGGGGTAGCTGATCCGCAGGGTCTTGGCGTCCCCGGGCTCGAGGGTGAGGTCGCCCAGGGTGGCGGTCTCTCCATCGGTGGTCATGTTCAGCTCGAGCTCGAGGTCGTGCTCCTGCAGCCGCCAGGTCAAGGGGTCCCGGGCCGAGGTGTGCAGCAAGGGCCACTCGCAGGCCGTCCACCCACCGGCCCGCTCGAGGACCACGTCCTCCCACAGGGCCAGCCCGATGGGGCCGGTGTGCTCCTCTCCCTCGATGACGGTCAGGCTTTGGGCGCTGGCCTGGAGGCCGGCGGTGTCCAGGGGCCGATCGCACTCGTAAGGGTCGCGCTCTTGGCCGTGCTCCTCGATGGTGCCCTCGATGGTCAGCACGGTCACGTCCTCGGGATCGCTGGGTGGGCTGGGGGTGGTGGCGCAGCCGGCCAGGGCCAGGACGGCGATCAAGCTCACGACGAGCAGCGGGCGACCGGACATCATCGGCCAGGCTAGCGGGTCGACGGATATCAACACCACGGACCTGTTCGGCCGGGGCCCGAGCCGGTGGTGGTGCCGACGTGCCTACTTGTAGACCGCCCGGAAGTTGAGCCGGGTGACGACCACGCCGACGGCCGCCGCGGCCACGATGATGACGCCGGCCAGCGCGAGGCCGCTCCAGTCCCAGCCGACCATCATCAGATCCTGCATGGGCCGGATGATGTGCTCGGCCGGGTTGAGCTCGATCAGGTCGACGACCAGGTCGCTGGAGATGCTGGCCGCCGGGAGGAAGGCCGTGGTCAGGA
>CAYXGD010000010.1:0-22716 GCA_964464425.1 uncultured Thermoplasmatales archaeon | reverse complement strand
TCTGGATGCCGTGCTCGGAGAGCACCGGGTTCCAGACGGTGCTGGTGGTGAAGACGAGGACCGTCCCGCCCCGGTCGAGCATGGTCCCGATCGCGCGGACCTCGGCGTCGTACGCAGCCCGTTCGGGGGCGGCGACGACCAGGAGGTCGGCGTCCGTGTGGGTGACCAGGGCCGGGGTCAAGCTGTAGACCTCGGTACCGCGGGTGGCGCTGGCGAGGAGATCGTGGAGCTGCGAGGCGCCCAACGGGGTCGCCTCATCTGGGTCGGCTACGCCCTGTTGGGGTGGCAGGGTGAACCCACTGGCCACGGTGTAGCCGACGAGCAGCACGGCCCAGAGGGCCACCAACCACCAGCGCCGGGGAGGGGTCTCGTCGGTCATGCGGCCGACCCCCCGGCGCGCAGCGTGTCCTGCAGGTTCTCGATCAGGCCCCTGGAGAGCGTCAGGGCCCGGGTGCGGTCCTCGGGCTGCATCGGCACGTTGCTGTACTGAGCCTCGTCGACCAGGTCGAGGAAGGGCCCCAGCTCTCGGCCGTCGGTGGACAGGTCCTCGAAGGTGCCGGAGAGGTACTCACGGTGGGTCTCCCAGGCGTCCTCCTCGAACCCGACGGCTGCCAGGGCCGCTGCGATCCGGTGGTAGGCCTGCAGGATCGAGGCGCGGACCTCGTCACCGGCCATCAGCCGGTGCTCGAGCTCCTCGACGGCCTCGAGGACCCGATCGAGGACCTTGCGTCGCCGCAGGACGCGCCACAGGATGATCGCTTCGATGATGAGGATCAGCGCCACGATGGCCAACCCGATCGGTTGACCGGGGACGCTGGCCTGGGCGCTCTGGACGGACAGGGTGGTGCTGGCAGGGGCCAGCGAGTCGCTTCCCTTGTAGGAGAACTCGACCTCTGAACCCTCGGGCAGGGTGCCCTGGGCGACGTGGTAGCGTGCCACGCCGTCCTTGTCGGTGGTAAGCTGGACGAACCCGCCCGGCAGCCGGGCGACGACGGTCTGCTCGGCCAACGGTTGACCGTCCGCGGTGGCGGCTTGGACGATCAGGGTCAGCCCGTTGTCGGTGGCGCGCTGGCTGGCCGAGAGCTCCACGGCCTGGACGGTCTCGAGCGTGGTCGTCGCCTTGGCGCTGGCGTAGGGGCCCTGGGCCGGGAACCGGACGGTGACCGACGCCGCCGATGGGGACCCGCTGGAGACGCGGTAGTCGATGGTGAACACGCCGTCGCGGACCTGGCCCTCGTAGGTGGTGTTCTGGAACGTCAGCTTGACCTGGCCGTCCTCGACGGGTCCACCCAGGCTCTCGACCGTGCCGGTCAGTTGGGAGGTCTCACCGATGGTGGCCGGACCGGGCGGGTCGACGGTGAGGTTCACCGGTCGCCGGAGGATCAGGTCGATATCCTTGGTGGCCGGGGCCAGCGTGTCGCTGCCCTCGAAGGTGATCTTGGCGGGGTAGGTCCCAGACTGGGCCCCTTCGGGGGGGACAGCCGAGATCTCGAACCGGCCGCCGGTCCCGGTGACGACGTCGGTGGTGCCAAGGGCCTCGAGGGTGACCACCTGGTCGGTGACGGGCTCGCCGGTGGCGGTCAGCAGGCGACCGGTCAGGGTGTACCCACGGATCGACCCGGTCACGTTGCCGGGGACCTCGAGCTGGGTACCCAGGCTGATCTGGACGTCGACCTCCTCGGTGAGCGGTAGCGACTGTGGGGTCTGGTTGATCTCCAGGTTGAGGATCTGGTCGCCTCGAGGGGCGGTCAGGGGGAGGGGCAGCGTGAGCGTGGCGGTGCCGTCGGTGACGGTCGCGTTGTCGGTGACGTTCAGGATGGTGGCCCGCGCCTCGGCGCCGGAGATCGGCCGGCCCACGGCGTCGCGGACCTCGACCGTGACCTGGTTGTCGACACCGGCACCGATGACGGTCGGCGTGACCTCGGCGGTGACCGGCGTGATGATGGCGACCTCGGTCTCGTTGCTGACCGCGGGGTTGAACCGTCCACTGTCCAGCGAGGCCGACAGGGTCTGGGGGCCCAGGGGTAGGTCGGGCCCGGCCGGGAAGCTGACGACGACGCGGCCGCCGCTGGGCGCCGAGGTGATCGTGCGTTCGGTGACCAGCGGACCGAGCTTGACGGTCAGGTCGAGAGCCTCGCCAGGGGCGGGGGTGACGGTGTCGCCGCTGGGTAGGCGCAGCCCGATGACGACGTTGACGCCGTCGGTGACGCGGACCTCCTCGGCGGTGTCCAGGGTCAGCTCGGGGCGGACCTGGATGTCGGCCAGACCCTCCCAGCTCGCCGGGGCGGCCTGATCGTCGCCGCTGAAGCTGACGGTCACGGCGGCCTGGCCGGGGTTGCTGTTGGCCGGCAGGGGCAGGCTGAGGGCCGCGGTCCCGTCGGCGGTCGTGGTCCCGTTGGCGGTCACCGGCTTGGCCAGGCTGGGTAGCCGGGCGGTGGCGGTGAGCTGGCGGCCGTCCAGGGCGGTCCCGTTCTCGTCGGTGAGCGTGGCGGTGACGGGGAGGCTGCCAGGGGCGACCCCGGTGGAGGTGGTGACGTTCAGGGTCGAAGGGATGCGGACGGGGACCTGGAAGGTGGTCTGGTTGCCTTCCAGCACGCCGGCGGTGCGGAACCGGGTGTCCAGGGGCACGGTGATCGGTTGGCTGGTGTCGATGGCGGGCGTGTCGATGGTGACCGTGCCGGTGTCGCTGGTGGTCTTCGTGCTGGCATGTCCTCCGTCGAAGGCGACCTCCAGGGGCCGGCCGGGGAGGGTGTGGCCGGCTTCGTCGGTGAGCTGGACGGTCAACTGGTCGGTCCGGCCGGCCTCGAGGACCGGGTCGTCGAGGAGGTGGATCACGGCCTTGCCGATGGGCGTGACCTCCTTGGTGGCCGGGTCGGTCTCGCCGACGAGCAGGGATCCGCCGGCTTCCGTGGGCAGGGGCCAGGCGGCCAAGCGTAGGCTCTGACCGGGCTGGATATCGCCGGGCTGGACGGTCCAGGTCCCGCCGGGTTCGAGCACGCCGTGCTTGTGGAGGGCCAGGACCAGGTCGTCGCCGCCGTCGGGGAGCTCTCGGGTCCCAGGGCCCAGATCGCAGGTGCCCGTGGCCTGGCCACCGCTGCCGGTCGGGACCACGCAGAGGAGCGGGTCGTCCTTGGGGAGCGGATCGACGTCGGGGCCGCGGGTGACCGCGTAGATGCCGACCAGGGGCTGCTGGCTGCTGCTGGGCGTGGAGCAGCTGCCGCCCTGGACGACGCAGACGTCGGCGGTCACGTCGAAGGGCTCACCGGTGTCCAGGGTGTTGGGGGCGTGGCTGACCGAGGTGACGCGCACGGTGGTCCGGGGCGTGCTATCGGAGCCGGCGCGGCCCGGTTCCGGGTCGTCGACGGTGAGGACGTGGTCCCAGGCCAGCTCCCGGAGGCCCCGGATCAGGCTCTCCTGGTCGGCCTCGCTGGGAGCTTGGGCCAGGCACCGGGAGGCGCTCCAGGCCGCAGGCAGCTCCCACGTGCTCGGCAGGCTGCAGTCGTTGGCGGTGGACAGGGGTTCGGGGTCGAACAGGGCGTCGTCGAGCCCGTCCTTGTCCAGGTCGCGGTCGCTGGCGGTGGTCGGGTTGGAACCGAACCACCAGGCCCCGTGCTCGGCCTCGTCCCACCAGGCGGGCCGGCCGAGCTGGTACTCGTCCCGTAGCTGGATCCCATCGCCGTCGTTGTCGCTCTGCGGCGAGTTCTGGCTGTTGGGGTTGAGGCCGTAGAGGACCTCCCAGCCGTCGGGGAGCCCATCGCCGTCGCTGTCCCAGCGGGTGGCGTCGGTGCCTTGCTTGTTCTCGCCGAGCACCACGCCCTCCTGGTCCGGGTCGGGGACGGCGATGACGTCGCTACCCAGGGTGGGTGTGCGCAGGCCACCGCCGGTCTCGCAATCGTCGTCGTTGAACGTCGCGTCGACCAGGCCGTCGCCGTCGGTGTCGGGTCGACCGGCCAGGGTGAGGCCACCCCGGGCCTCGTCGGCGTCGTCGATCCCGTCGAAGTCGCAGTCGCCCTTGTCGTCGCTGGCGTCCAACGGGTCGATGTCGACGCCGTCGATCAGGCCGCCACGGTCGGTGTCGGCCCGGCTCGGGCTGGTGCCGATCTCGAGCTCCTCGTCGGTATCCAGCCCGTCGCCGTCGCTGTCGCCGCCCTGCGGCGACGTGGGGTCGCTGGGGTCGAAGCGGTGGAGGATCTCCCAGGCGTCCGGGTAGCCGTCCCCGTCGGTGTCGGCGGTGGCGGGGTCGGTGCGCTGGTCGACCTCGGTGGTGAGGTTGAGCTGGACGCGGACGACGTTGCACCCGGTGCCGGCCGTCTGGCACGGGGTCCGGAGCTCGACGATCCCGAGCAGGTCGCTGAGCTGGTCGGACAGGGGCGTGTCACCGGCCCATCGCCAGAGGCAGACGCCCTTGCCGGTGGCCGTCTCGCCGTCGTCCAAGCACTGGCTATCTTCGACGTAGAGCAGCAGGTCGCTGGGGACGGGGACGGGGCTGACCTCGCGGCCATCGATGATGCCGTCGCCGTCGCTATCGACGTTGAGCGGGTTGAGCTGGATGTTCAACCCGGCGCTCTGCATGCGGCGGACGGCGGCCAGCTCCCAGCCGTCGGGCAGGCCGTCCTCGTCGGTGTCGCAGGCCAGGGGATCGGTGCCTTGCTCGAGCTCGAGGAGGTTGGGCAGCGGCGCGTCGAACCACGGGGGTCCGTCGCCGCGGATCTCCGGGTCGTCGAAGCAACCGGTCTCCATGTCCTCGTCGCCGTCGGGGGTGCCGTCGCCGTCGCTGTCTGCCTTGAGGGGCTGGAGCTGCCAGCGGCTGTTGGCGGCGTCGAACCGGGTGTAGCGGATCTCCCAGCCGTCGGGCAGGCCGTCGCCGTCGCTGTCGCGCAGGCTCGGGTCGCTCTTGGGCAGGATGTGGCCCTTGCGGGACGGCGGGAAAGCCTCCTCGCCGTCGGTCAGCCCGTCGGCCTCGGTGGCGGGCAAGCCACCGGGGTCGTCGCTGTTCTTGTCCAGGATGTTGGGCTCGCCATCGCCATCCAGATCACCACCGGGGGCTAGCAGCGCGCTGAGGTTCTGGCCACTGGTGGAGATCTCGCTGCGGAGCTTGTTGGCGTACTCGGCGTCGATCTCGGCGCGCTGGGCCAGCTTGGTCCACAGGTCCCACTCCTCGCCGTCGAGCAGGCCATCGCCGTCGGTGTCCTCGACGGTCGGGTCCAGGGTCGCCGGCGGGTCCAAGGCCATGATCTCGTCGCCATCGGACAGCCCGTCGCCGTCGGTGTCGCCGGAGAGCGGGTTGGTCGGCGGGAAGTCGCGGTCATCGAGCCTGCCGCGTTGCTCGTCCAGGTCGGAGAGGCCGTCGCCGTCGGTGTCACGGATCAACGGGTTGCTGGAGACCTCGACCTCCTCGCCCTTGATCGTGATCGTCCAACCGCTGACCTCGGTGCCGTCGTCGAGGCCGTCGCCGTCGGTGTCGGCGTTACCGGGGTCGGTGCCGGCTTGCTCCTCGAGCCGGTTGGGCAGGCCGTCACCGTCGGTGTCCTGCCCGGCGTCCGAGGGGTCCAGCGGGTCCAGGCCGACGCGGACCTCCCAGCCGTCGGTGAGCCGGTCGCCGTCGCTGTCGGCCGCGTTCGGATCCAGGCCATCGGCCCAGGTGCCTGGCGCGATCAGGCCGGCGGCCTTGGTGGCGGCCCACTCGTCGGCGGTGGACAGGTCGTCGTCGTCCGGGTCGGCGGTGGCGTGATCGGTGGCGTGGGGGTCGAGGTCGTGGAAGATCAGCCACCCGTCGGCCGGGCCAGCGCCGCTGGTGGAGAGCTTGGCGGGATCGGTCGGCTCGAAGGTGTACTCGCGACCGTCCAGGGTCCAGGCGCCATCGAGCTCGGCCGTGTCGGGGATGCCGTCCCGGTCGCTGTCGGTCTGGCAGGCCAGGGTGCCGAGCTCGAACTCGCGCTGGTTGGAGAGCCCGTCGGCGTCACAATCGCCCTCGGGATCGTCGGGACGGGTCGGATCCAGGCCCGAGCGGACCTCCCAGCCGTCGCTGAACCCGTCTTGGTCCGTGTCGGGGTCGTGGGGATCGGTGCCGTTGCGCATCTCAGCGATGTTGGACAGGCCATCCCGGTCGGGATCCTGGTCGGCATCGGCCCTGGCCGGATCCGGACGCCAGACCCGGAAGGTGGGGTCCCACCTGGCGTGCTCGGCTTCCCAGCCGTCACCCATACCGTCCTGGTCGCTGTCGGTGCTGTTGGGGTCGCTGGGGAACGGCAGGGTGCCGTACCGGGTGATCTCGGCGACGTCACTGACGCCATCCTCATCGCTGTCGACCACGTCGGCCGGCGCCGGGTCGGTGGCCGGAGCCCGCTCCAAGGTCAGGGTCGGCACGAAGAGGAGCGGGAGGATGAGCAGGATGAGCAGGATCCCACCGATGATCAGCGCGCGCTCCCGGGCGGTGGTCAAGCGCCAGAGGCTCTTGAGCCGGGCGGGCAAGGCCAGGCTGACGATCAGGAGCAACAGCGGGGCCGGCAGCGGCGTGTCGTTGGTCTGCTCGAGGGAGACCTGGTCGTCGCCTTGGTCCTGGATCAGCCGGCCGTCGGGGTCCAGGCGTAGGACCAGCTCGGAGGTCTCGAAGCCCCGATCGGGCACCCACTCGATGGTGACGGGCACCCGGGCGCCGGCAGGCAACCGTTCCAGGGTGCTCTGAGCGACGGTCTGGCCGGAGGCCTGGAGGGCCACGGTCAGGTTGCGGACCGGGACAGGGCCGTCGTTGATGGCCGTGACGGTGATCGGGTAGAGGACGCCGGCCTCGGGCGCCTGGGAGGGGGCTCGGACGGCCCCGACGCTGATCGGAGCTGCCTGGGCCGTGAGGTCGATCGTGGTGTTGCCGGCTCGGCGGCCGTCGTCGTCGAACCCTAGGGTCACCGTCCCGTTGTATGCCTGGGTGGCCCGGAGGGTGACCGGCACGGTCGTCTGGTTGCCCGGTGTCAGGGGTCCGACCGGGCGGGAGGTGACCGTGATGCCCTCGGGCGCGTCCCTGAGGGCCACCGAGCCGCGCAAGGGCGCGTTGCCGGTGTTCTCGATACCGACCTCGAGGACCACGGGGTCACCCAGGGCGACCTCAAGCTCGTCGGCCACGGTCAGCTCGGCGTTGCCGCCTTGGGTGACCGGGACGCTGATCTCCAGCTCGCCGCCGGGACCCAGGGGGTCGAGCACCTCGAGGACGAGCGTGTTCTGGCCGGGCGGCGCCCCCACGGGGGGCGCGATGGTGAGACCCAGGACCGACCGGCCCTGGTCGTCGAAGGTCAGGTTGTTAGGCGTCGTGATGTCCCAGAGGGCGGGAGCCTGGACCAGGCGGAGCTGGATCTGCGAGCCCTTGAGGGCATCCAGGGTCAGGGGCAGGCTCACGTCGGTGGGGGTCCCGGCCGGGATCGGCGAGGTCTCCAGGGGTTCGGTGGCCAGGACGCGCAGCACGCGGACGGGCACGGTGGCGCTGGTCCGGAACGGCGGCAGGCCGCCGGTGGGTTGGAGGGTGAGCTCCAGGCGGACCTCGGTGGTCAGGCCCGGAGGGGCGTCCTCGCTGGCCGCCACCCGGAGGGTCGGCTCCCAGATGGCGGCCTGGGTGTCACGGGGACCGAGCAAGGTCTCCAGGGTGGTGACCTGTTCGCCGCTCTCCGGGTCGATGAGGGTGGCGTTGACGGGTCCGCCGGGGCTGGCGATCGTCAGGTTCCCCGTGGCTTGGACCCCCTGGTTCTCGATGTCGAGGCTCAGGGTCCGTTCGTCGCCGGGTGCCAGGGCCAGCCCGTTGGTGCCCGGGGAGAGCTGGGCGACGACAGGCACGTTGAGGAAGACCGTGGCGTCGACGGCGCGGACGGGTCCAGCACCTTCGGCGAGCTCGCCTCGGACGACCAGATCGGTGCGGTCCTCGGTGTCCTTGTCGGGGCTGGTGACGACCAGGCTGGCCCTGGCCGTGTGGCCGGGCTCGATCCCGGACAGGGTGGTGCTCTGGCCGCACGAGGTGCCGCCGGAGGCTTGGACGCAGGCGTCGAAGGCCTCGCCGCCGAGCTTCTCGCGGGTGAGCTTGACGTCCAGGGGGACGGTGCCGGTGTTGCGAACGACCAGCCCGAAGGTGTTCTCGCCGCCGGGTTGGGCGGTCTGGGTCTGTCGGTCGCTGCCATCCTCGAAGGTCAGGTCGAAGTCGCGGATGGTGACGACGCTGACCCGAGCGGGGGCCGAGCCGGTGATCCGCTCCTCGCCCGAGACCTGGGCCTTGATGTGGACCTCGAGCACGACGTCGGCGACGCCGTCCGGGACGCGCATGTTGAAGGGGACGGTCTTGGTGGCGCCGTGGGTGCCCGGGAGCTGGACTTGCGTGGCGCCGACGGTGGTCTCGGGGTCGAGCTCCTCGGCCAGCCCGACGGGTTCGGGGCTCAGGGACAGGGTCAGGCTGGGCGTGCCGCCGGCCCCCGAACGGGCCAGGTTCTCGACGGTGATGTTGAAGGAGACCACGCTGCCCGCACCGGCGAAGGCGTTCTCGGGCTCGACGCGGATGTCGAAGGCCTTGGCCAGGTAGCTGGTGCTGGCCAGCTTGACGTGGGCCGGATGGTGGACGGCCAGGGGCTGGGCGACGAGCTGCTGGCTGCCGTCCTTGGGCGGGGGGGTGGACATCACGAACCCGATCGGTGCGCGGCCCTCGACGTCGAGGACCGCTGGCCGGTCGCCGCCTCGCACGATCTCCCGGCTGTCCCGGCTGGAGAGGCTGATGACGTTGACGAAGGGTTCGCGGCCGGAGATAGCCTCGAGCCCCGAGCGCTGGGTAGCTTCACCCAAGCCGGGGGCCACAGCGATCAGGTTGGCGCCGTCGGGCACGTAGATGCGCTGGTCGCCGGAGACGGGTTGGTGCAGGGGCCCGGTGCGGTCCTCGGCGTTGCCGAGGTGGACCTGGGCTGGTGCATCGGCGACGACCTCTGCGGTGCCGGTCTTCTCGGGCAAGGGGATGGCCTTGACCGGGGGCTGGACGTCCAGGTCCTCCCTGATGATCTGGCCGCGGGAGAGGTCGTTGAGGTCGATCTGGTTGGCGACCTCGGTGCCGACCGAGAGGTCGCCGGAGACCGGCAGGATGGTCCGCATGCCTCGGTCGTCCTTCGGCTGGATGTAGGCGTACCCATCGCCACGGATGGCGGCGTGGACGCGCTCGCCGCTGGCCGAGAGGATCAACGGCAGCGGATCGTCGTCTGAGGCGGGTTCGTAGGTGACGGGCAACGAGGGGCCCAGCTGGACGCTCTGGGCGCCACCCTGGCCGCCACCGGTCTGGATGCCGAGCGAGCAACCGCCGGTGCAGCTCCCGTCGTGTGCCCAGGCGACCAGGGTCAGGCCGCTGGCACCACCGGGGACGATGGTCCGCAGCTCGCCGGAGGCTTGGCCGGCCGTACCGACGGCGACCTGGGCTTGGGGGCTGCTCTGCGGCGTGTCATCGTAAGCGATGGCGGCCACAGGCTGGCTGGAGAACACCCTGATGGTCCCTGAAGGGACCTCGCACCAGACGATCTGGCTGTCGGTCTCGCAGCGCTGCCCGGTCCCGCCGCAGCCGAAGATGCCCGAGGAGCCGCCGGTCTCGGTGACGACCTCGATGCAGTCCGGTTGGGGCGTGACGGCGACAGTCACCGGAGCGACCGCCTCGCTCGGGATGAAGAAGTAGGCCTCGTGGCCCATGATGTTCCCCAGCATCTGCGGCGCGTGGCCGGTCTCGGGGACGTCGACGCCCCAGCCGGTGGGCGCCCAGTAGATCCCGTAGCCCTTGGCGCCCGGCTGCTTCTCCCAGACGACCATGCAGGTCGACGCGGTGGAGTTGGTGCAGCTCCCGGTCCGGGTCACGGGGTCGGTCAACCGGTGCGGGACCGGGTCGCCCGGGGAGGCCCCGCCACCGATCGAGGTGTAGGGGACGACGACGATGGACTCGGGGTCGGGCGGGCTGTCGAGCGAGTCGGGCCAGCCGGCCCTATCGAGGGCGTCCTGGAAGGTCAGCTCGTAGGCCAACAGGTCGCTGGTGCCCTGGCCGACCTTGGGGATGTGCGTGGTCCCCTGGCCTTCCACGATCACGCGGAACGGCCAGTCCTCGTCCCACCAGCCAGGCCCCTGGGATTGGGCGGCCGCCGGGTCGCTTGGCACGATGACGGATACACTGGCCACCAGGAGGATGGCCAGCATCGCGGGGGCCTTCATCCGGTGCGTTCCCTCCGTGCCCACGCGACCGCCACGAGCGCGACCATTATGAAGGCGATGGGTAGGCCCGGGACCTTGTTGGCCAGGTCGTCGGCCGCCGAGGCTTCGGCGACCCTGACCTCGGTGGCTTGGGCGTCGTCCTCCTGGCTGATGTCGTCGACCTCGTCGAGCGGGTCAGCGTCGACCACCAGGGTGTGCTCCCCGACGGTCGCATCCCACTCGAAGGTGACCTGTTTCACGGCCCCAGGCGCCAGGCGCTGGGGCTCGGCGGTCGTGGTGTGCAGCGTGCCGTCGACGTAGAGGCCCGGGGTGACGGTGACCGGGCTACCCCCGTCGTTGGCCAGGGTGGCCTGGACGGCCACGGTCTGGCCGGCTTGCGGGGCCAGCGGCCGGGTCCGGAGCTCCAGGACGTGGAGGTCGGGCCGGAGGTCGTTGACACGCATGTGCCGGCTGAGGATCTCACCGGTGACGGTGTCCTCAACCACCAGCTCTGCGCTGCCGGCCGTCGGGCTGGCCGGTAGCCGCAGCTCGCTGGCTTGACCGGGTGAGAGCCGGGTCGTCGTGTTGGCCAGGCTCTTGTTGCCCTGGACCAGGGAGACGTTGAGCTCTGTGGCTTGGTCGCCCAGGTTGCTCACGTTGGCCACCGCCTGGGGCGTGTTGCCGGGTTCCAGGCGCAGGTCCTGGATGGTCGGGGCCGACCCGGGGGCTTGCAGGACGCGCAGCGGCGCCTTGCGGACCACGTCGCCGGCGCGCACGGTGATCGTGCCCTCGGCGGGGCCCTTGAGGCTGTGGGTCAGCCAGGCGGTGATGTTGGTCCGGGTGGTGCTACCCGGTGAGACCTCGACCTCGGCCGTGGCAGGGGTCAACGCCAGGGATTGGACGCTGATCTGGGCCGTGGTCGGGGCGTTGCCCTGGCCGTGGAGGACCACCGGGATGGAGACCTTGCCGGCCCGGGCTTGGACGGACACGGGGTCCACGTCCAGGTCGACGACCGGCGGGACCTCGACGGTCATGGTCCGCTTCTCGACACCCGCCTGGCTGGCGATCTGGACGTCGACCTGGTGCTGGCCGGAGCCCGGTAGCTCGTCGTAGAGCACCTTGAGCTCACGGGCGCTGGCTTGGCCGGGCTCGAGGGCAGCGGTGCCACCGACCTCGCCGGCCTCGTCGACCAGGGTGCCCAGACCCTTGGGCGCCTTGGCGGCCACGCTGACGACCAAGGGCTCGCTGCCCCGGTTCTCCAGGTTGATGGGCACGGCCAGCTCGCCACTCCTGGCCAGATCCTTGGCCTTGACGGCCTCGGCCAGGTCCACACCGAGCCCGCGGGCGACCACGGGGACCGTCACGGTCTCGACGTTGTCGGCCTCCATGAGGGTGCCGTCGGGCCGGAGACCGCGGGCCTCCTGGACCAGGCGCTCGTCGCTGAACGCCGTGGCGACCAGGGTGAGGTTGCCGCTGTTGCCTGGTACCAGCTCGACGATCTGGGACCACGTCTCGCCGGGCGCCAGCGGCTCGTTGACGACCAGGGGGTCGTCCTCGAGCAAGCTGATCACGCCGGCCAGGAGACGCACCCGGAAGGCGGGCACGGTGGCCGGACCGTCGTTGGTCACGGTGACCTCGACCTCGACCGGTTCACCCATGGGGAGCGGGGTGTCGGCCAGGACCCGGGCCTCGACCCGGGTGTCGGCCACCGGTGGCGGGGTGACCTCGACACGCTGCGTGCCGACGTTGTTGCACGAGGTCGCCGTGCACTCCCGCAGCTCGGGCACGTCGCCCTGGCCCCAGTCCCGCACGACGGCGCCGGTGATCGGCGCGTGCCGGTCCAGGTCGGCGGCGATGCGGAGCGTGGCGTTGCCGGCCTTGGACGGGCGCCACTTGAGCACGATGGTGGCCCCGGCGCCCGGTGCCAGGCCCGGCAGTTGCTTGTCGTCGACGGTGTTGAGCAGGTCCACGCTACCGTCGCTGTACCGGGCCGCACCGACGACATCGACCGGCGGGCTCTCGGAGAGACCCTGGTTGGAGATGTGGGCCTCGACGAGCACATCGTCGCCCTTGGTGATCTCCTCGGGCGTGGAGACCCGCGTGACCACCAGGTCCGGGTGCAGGCCGGCTTGCACGCCGACCGGCACGAGGGCCGTCGCGTTGCGTAGCGGTGCCTCGCGGAGCACGAGCTTGGGGGTCAACAGGGCGCTCTGGCTCACCCCGGAGGGCGAGATCGGGGCCTTGACAAGGAACCGATCCTGCGTGTCCTCCTCGACCGAGCTGCCGGTCTCGAGCGTCTCGAACCGGGTCTGCCAGCCGTCGGGTTCGGCGGTGACAGGGTCCACGCGGGCACCGAGGGCGCCCACGGTATCGAAGCTGAACGGGACGGCCTTGGTGGCCGCCTCGGGGATGTCGTACCCGGAGGTCGACCGGGCCGAGGCCATGTCCACGCCGACCGGTGCCAGGGTCATCTCGTCGATGGAGAATGTCTGCGGTATGCCGACCTCAGGGGTCGTGAAGACGACGACGCGGAACTTGAACACGTCCCCGCGGACCTCGGGCCTGCCCCAGTCCACGCAGGTCTCGGTCTCCAGGTCGGTGCCCGAGGTGCACCCGGTGGCCGAGGCCAGCACGGTGCTCCAGGCGCCATCTTCCATGGGGTCGAGGGCGAAGCCCGGGTTGGTGCCTGTCACGACGGTCTCGCCGCCCTGCGTGTTCCCGTTGTCCCGCAGGTCGAAACCGCTCCAGGGTTGGGCAGCGCTGCTGCACTTGTGCGCGTCCTCTGCGGTCGTGTCGGGGGTCGTCGGCCCTCCACTCTGACAGGCGTCCGGGTGCAGCAGGCCGCCCTTCAGGATCCCTAGCGTGTTCCGCGGGACCTGGGTGACCGAGGCCGTCTGCCAGTCCGACGCGTCGGTGCTGGCGCTGACGCTGTCCGGGCAGACGCCTTCCTGCGGCTCGTCGGCGTGGCAGACCTGGATCGTCCAGCCCGACCGGGCGTAGGTCCCGAAGTCGTCGTCCAGGACGAACCTGGGGTCGTCGGTCTGCGGGAAGGCCCACCGGGCCTTGACGGAGACCACCGGCGGAGCGGTGTCCTCCATCTCCTGCCAGCCGGTCGAGAAGACGGCAGCCGACGCCGCACCGTCGCTGCCTTGGATCGTGTACGTGTAGTCGCAGCTCTCAGGACCACAGCTGGACCGCCAGCTCCAACTGGAGTCCCGCTGCTGGGCGCCCAGCTCACCGTCGGCCGGGGAGCTCCCAGGGGTCGCGTCGAACCGTCGCCGGTCGTCCTCGACCGATCCCTTGGCCAGCCACGCGGTCTGGTTGAACCGGAGCGTCTGGCCGCGGTCGAGCTCCGTGACCAAGCGGACCAGGGTCAGGTTCTCGGGCACGTCGGTGAGCGTCCACCGGACGGTCTGGGTCCGGTAGGGCTTGAGCGAGTTGACCGGGATGTCGGCCTCGCTGCCAGTCAGCGTGTCGATCAGCCGCTCTGGCGCGGTGTCGACCTTGTTGCGCTCGCGGGGTTCGAGGAGCTGGAGCGCCAGATCCACGGACCGGGAGGTCTCGTCTCGCAGCGTCAGGTCAGCGGTGACCTGGACCAGCTCGCCCGGGTCGGGCCGGGTCGGGGAGACGGTCAGGTTGGCGACGTGGAGCTGGGGCGCGTGCGTGCCCAGGTCGAGCTCGAGGGGGTGACGCACGAACGGTGTGGCGCGTAGCAGCTTGGTCATCTGGTTATCGGTGCCGACGTAGTCGCCCTCGGGGATGCTGTCGCTGGTGAGGTTGATCCGCAGGCTCCAGTAGTTCTTCCTGTCGACCTTCGGAGGCCGGTTCGGGGAGGCCTTGTTCTCACCCTCGCCGGGGAAGCAGTCCTCTGGCGTCGCAGCCTCGTCGTCGTCACCGGTGACGTCGTCCCTGTCCTCGGGCGTGAACCCGATCCGGACGTCCAGGCGTTGGCTGGTGCCGGGGCCGAGCTCGACGCTGTCCCGGGTCGAACCGTCAGCCTGGAGGACGTCGATGCTGACCTGGCAGGCGGTGTTCGTCCGGCCCTTCCGGTCGATCACGTCCCCCTCGAGCGAGAGGGTCCGGGGCTCGTTGCCCTGGTTGTAGAGGGTGAGCGTAGCCGGGACCAGGGACGTGTTCGTCGAGGGATCGAAGAGGGTCTCGTCCACGCCGGTGCTGTTGGTGTGGACGTGGAGCACCGTTCCGTCGAGGAACGTGTCGCGGACGCTGAGGCGGCTCGAGAACTCGCTGAGGCCGACGTTGGCCTCGATGGGCAGACCGTAGAGCTGGGCGCTGTTCACGGTCCAGCCCTCGCCCTGGATGCTCGGGTCCGTCCAGGCCCGAAGGCCGAGCTCGGGCCCGACCATCCGGACGTAGCCGCCCTCGACCTCCATGCCGTGGACCTCGAGGAGACCCTCAGGGTCCGACTTGTCGGCGTACTGCAGGCTGGGGTGGGGCATCTCGACGCGGAGAGCGATCTCGACGCGTTGCCCCATGAACGGGGTGAGGTTGATCGCTGGCCGGTCGTCGTCCCAGGACGGCAGGCAGCGCCCGCCGGGCTCCGGGTTGCAGAAGCTCAGCGGGGTCCACGCCTGGGTGCCCTCGATCCGGGCCTCGGCGTACACCGACACGCCCAGGCGCCGGTTGCCCTGGGCAGCGTGCGGGATCTCCAGGTCGGGGGTCGCCCAGGCCTGGTTGCTGACGAACCGGAGGTCGGCCGGGAAGATCAGCCGGTAGTCCAGCCCGTAGCCGCGGGCGCGGATCGGCGGTCCGGCGTCCTCGTCGGGCCCCGTCTGGGCGCCGTCGTCGCAAGACTGCGCAGCCATGTCGTCGGTGCTGAACCGCAGGCCCCGGAAGAGCTCAGGGTCGCGGCACTCGAAGACGTCGCCACGATCCATGCCGGGGACCGCGTCGTCGGAGTCGACGATCCGCGCGGTGTGCAGGCAACGGGTCCGCCAGAACAGGGGCTGGCCGACCGTCTCGCTGGTACCCGTCTCGCAGGGGATCTCCTCGAGGCCGGGCGGCAGCTCCTGGAGCAGGCCCGGGGTGACGACCTGGGGCCCGAGCCCGGTGGCGTACCGCGAGTCGCAGGCTGTGGCGTGCTCGCCCACGGTGATATCGATCTCGGCGGGCTTCCAGCAGGACAGGCCCAGGGCGTACGGGATCGAGGCCAGGGCCTGGGTCTGCGGGGAAAGCGAGGGCCCGTAGACCTGCCAGAGCTCGGCGGAGCCGCACTCGTCGGCCGATCGCCACCACTGGCAGCTGGTCAGGGGGAGATCCACGCCGGGCAAGCCCAGGGAGGTCACACCGGAGGTCAGCTTCCCGTCGACCCGGACCTCGGTGGCATCGACGAAGCTGAACTGCCGGTTGACGTCGACGAACCGGCCGTCTTCACCCTTGGCGAGCAGCTCGTCGGCGGTGAGCCCGGACCGGGGGTCGGTCTTGTCCAAGGTATCGGCGTCGGGGTCCCACGTCTCGCTGACGCCGCCGGCGGTGGCGCGGACGTTCCCGATGAACCAGCCGCTGAAGAGGTTGTCGAGCCGTTCGGCCGCCGCGCTCTCGCTGCCGTCGGTCTCGTCGCTGAGGATCCCGCCACCGCCGAAGCCTCGGTCCTCCTTGAGGGAGAACTCGAACCGGACGATGTCGTAGTCGCCCTTGGGCGTGTTGCCGAAGCGCAGGGTGGTCTCGCTCCAGGGGAGGTTCTCCTCCTGGGGACCGTCGTGGGTCAGACCCGCGCACCGCTGGACCACGGCGTCCGGGTCGCTGGTGTCGGTGCCCTTGTAGACGCCGTCGCTGGTGGGCGTCTGGAGGTTGATGAACCGGGCGCAGGCCTGGATCGTGAGCGTGCCGCGGTTGGGCGTGTTGTCCACCTGGAGCGCGCGGGCTTCCTCGAAGGTGAGGGTCAACGAGCCTTCCTGCTGGGCGGCCTTGACCAGGTTCGAGCCACCCTCGAGCATGAGGTACTGGGTGAGACCATCGGCCTCGACGGTGAGCTCGGTGGTCCCGTCGTCGGTGGGGACGCTGACGTTGTAGGCACCGGTCGGGCTCAGCACGCTGCCGGGCTGCAGGTGCCAGAGGCCGTCTCGGGCCGCCTCACGGGGGACCGGGAGCATGGGCGTGCTCCAGGCGCACCGCGGACCCTGGCTGATCTCGAGCGAGTCGTCGCTGAAGACGCGGGACTGGCAGGTGACGCGGGTCTCGAGGTCCTCCTCGGGGGTCTCGAACAGGGTCGAGCCGAGGGTCGAGACCGCGTCCTCGTCCTGGATCGTCTCCAGACGGCCGCCCAGGAACTGCTGGGTATCGAGCTGGACCGGTTCGTCGTCGTTGGTCCGCTGACCGGTGAGCGCCAGGCACTCCTGGGCGACGGACTCGAGCCCGCAGGCCTCGCCCTGGATGGGGCTGTAGGGTCCCATGGCCTGCATGTTGGGGCCAGCGCGGAGCACGTCGACCTTGTCGCCCTTGGTCAGGATGGCTTGACCACCGTCGAAGCCCTGCTCCATGTCGAGCCGGTGGTCGAGGCTCAGGGCGACGTCGGCCAGGCCTTCGAGGCGGGCGCCGGCCAAGCCGACGGTCCCGATGGTGTCCCTCGGGGCCTTGCCGGTCTCGGGGTCCTCGAAGCTGGCGGACTGGCCTGAGACGCTCCAGCCGGTGCTGTTGTCCGTCAAGGTCGGGGTCAGCGCGCCCAGGTCGATCAACGACCGGAGGGGAGCGGACCCTGAGGCGGTGAGCTCGCTGCTCTCAGCCTTGACGCGGATGACGACGGCCGGATCCCCGCCCGGTTCGAACTCGGGCACGGTGATGCGGGCGATCGCACCGGGGAGCATGCGGTCCAGCGTCGCGGTCTTGATCTGGTCGCCGTTGGCCGTGAAGACGACGTTGACGTCGCCGAGCACGGTGTTCCCGGCGTTCTGGACCTCGGCCTCGAGCCGGCGGGGTTCGGTGGACAGGCCGCTTGTCGGGGTGACCGAGACGCGCTTGACGATCAGATCCTCGGTGACACCCTCGCCGGCGGTGAGCGTGGCGATGTTGTCGAAGAAGGTGGGATCGCCCGCGGCCTGAGCCTCGACGGCGACGACCAGGGTGCCACCCAGGGGGTGGAGGGTCCGGTCGGCCTCGTTGTCGGGCTGCGCGCTACCGGTCAGGACGACCATGTGGGGACCGACGCCCGGGATCTCCACGGTGATCTCCCTGGCCTCGGCAGCCGACAGGGACCCCTGCCACAGAGCCTCGGCATCCGGGGCGTCCTCGCTCGTGTCGTTGAGCGGCACGACCCAGAGCGTGGCGTCCTCTGTGTCGACGCCGGGGCGGACCTTG
Source organism: uncultured Thermoplasmatales archaeon (assembly GCA_964464425.1). Taxonomy (GTDB): domain Archaea; phylum Thermoplasmatota; class SW-10-69-26; order SW-10-69-26; family SW-10-69-26; genus CAYXGD01. The sequence goes on along the minus strand of CAYXGD010000010.1, from coordinate 5,226 downwards.
ATCGGGACCGGGGTGTCGACGGGGACGCGATCCCCGGGCGCTTCGACCAGAGCGGTCTCGTCGGGCACGCCGTTGTGGAGCGTGTACGTGGCGGCGTCGGCTCGCTGATCGTAGCGCTCGATGAGGGAGACCACGGCCGAGAGGCCGCGGGCATCGTCGCCCTGGCCGGTGGAGAGGGCCTCGTTGGAGATCTGGAGATCGCCGCCGGTGGCGTTGGCCAGGCGGTCGCCGATGACCTGGAAGCCGAGGTTGGCCTGATCCAGCTCGTCGTCGATGCCGATCTTGGGCGTCCCATCGGGGGCGGTGACGACGACCAGGCGTGGCTCGGTGTCGCAGCTGGGGTCCGTGGTCGTCAGGTTCACCCGGGGCCGCTCCTGGGGACCGTCGGCTTGGCTGACGTCCAAGGCCTGGGTGAACGGGTGCTCGACGATCTCGCCCTGGAACGGCTCTGCGATGACCGTCGCGTCAGCGTCCTTGGGTGGGACCTGGCCAGTGTCGAGCGCGATCCGGAGGTTCCACGGGCTGGCCCCGGTCACGTTCTGGCCGGGGATGATCATCTCGGGCAGGTCCATGGTCGCGCCGGCTGGCATGGGCTGGGGTCGGCCGGCGGCGTCGGTGAACTGGCCGCTGGTGGTCGCGGTGCCACGGAAGCACCCTTCGTCGTCGACCAGGGTCGCCCGGGCGTGGATCTCGTCGTCGAGGCCGGTGGGCGTGGTGACCGAGAGCCGGACGGGGAGGTCCTCGCCTTGGGCGAACCGGGGCAGTTGTTGGCTGGGCCAGGTCATCTCGTGGAGGGCGACCTGTCCCTCGACCTCGCCCTCGGTGACGGTGACGTCGTCGAGCTGCCAGGGCAGCGTGGTGAGCTCGTCCTTGAAGCTCGGGTTCCGGGCGACGAGGACGAACTCGACCCGGACGACCTCGCCCTCGAACTCGGACAGGTCGACCTCGCTGGTGACCCAGTCGGCCTCGCCGTCGCCGTCGACGTCGCTGTCGCCGGCCCAGGCGGGCTGCTGGGTGTGCTTGGTCAACAGGGTCTGGGTGAAGGTGCCCTGGTTGCAGGGGAGGGTGAGCTGACACGTATCGCGGGTCGCGTAGCCGGGGTAGGCGTCCTTGGCCTCGACCGTGTAGTTCAGCTGGGGCTGGAAGGCGCCGCTGTCGTGGACGGGGTACCGGTAGCCGTCCTCGGGGGTCAGCGGGACGGGGGCCGACCAGCCGTCGTCGGTGAGCGTGCGGGCCTGCAGGAACAAGCCGGCGGCCATGGGCGGCGAGGTGATCTCGGGGACCACGACCTCGTTCTGGATGTCGAGCTCGGGGTCCTGGTGGCGGGCCTGTTCGAGCATGCAGGCCAGCCGGTCGAGGTCGACCTGGACCTTCTGATCGGCGTCGTTACCGTTCCCGATGCCGCACTCGGCCGCGTCCTCGGTGGTCAGGCCCAGGGCGGTGGCCAGCTTGCCGACCTCCATGAACCCGATGACCCGCTGGGGCCCGCTCTCGGTGGCCAGGTCGAACCGCTGGTTGAACTGCACCTGGGGCGCTTGGAGACCGCGGAGGTCGATCTCGGGGGATGCCAGGACCGTGACGGCGGGATCGGCCAAGGGGGTCTGCCAGTCGTAGGGTCGAGCCCGGTCGTCGTTGATCGCGTCGACGCTGGAGGTGTTCGAGTAGAGGCGGACCCCGACCTCGTCACCTTCGAGGACGCCGAGGGAGAGGCCCTGGCTGGGTTCGGCGCCGGCCGCACCCGGGCGGCCGTCGTCGATGAGGAACTGGGCCGAGGAGCGCATGGGCATCTCCTGGGGTCCCAGGCCGGAGAAGCGCAGGTACCCCATGGTCCGCCAGCCCTCGGCCGTGGTGCCCGGTCGGTTCTCCTGGGCGGCGTTGGCGGCGGTCTCGGCGGCCGCCGAGCTGGCCAGGGTCGTGTCGCTGGGCGCCAGGCGCAGGCCCTTGTCGGTCTCGACGGTGACGCGGTCGAGCAGGAAGGTGCCCTTGGGCCGGTCGGGGGCGCCGTAGCCCAGGGTGTACTCGCTGTTGCCCTCGAGGCCGTAGACCTTGAAGTGCTCGGTGGTGTGCTGGGTGTCCGAGAGGAAGATGAACGTGAGGGTGACGTTCTGACCGGCGTACGCGGAGAGGTCGATCTCCTCCCACTCCCAGCTGTTCCCGGTGGTGTCCTGCCAGACCAGGTCGCCGGACAGCAGGCCCATGAGGACCTCGAACCGGGAGCGCTCGTTGCTGTAGCAGGCGGCTTCACCGATCGCGCTGCCGCCGTACCCGGTGCAGGCACCGGTCGTCGCGCTGGAGCCGGTCGAGGACGGGCAGGAGAGGCCCTTGACGGTGTTGCGGTAGGTCTCCTCGACGCCCTCGGTGTCATCGTCGCCGGGGACCGTCCCGACGAGGTTCGGGATCGCGTCGCACCGGAGCTCGCTCTCTAGCTCGAAGACGGCGTTGGTGAGCGGATCGGCCAGGTTGAGCGGGCCGGTGGCGCGCTTGTAGATCTCGCACGGCCCATCCTCGGGGCAGTTGTCGGGGTCGGTGATCTGACCGACCACGCTGTCGGTGTCCTCCTTGGTGGAGACGTACAGCCTGGCCTCGGTGAGGCCCGAACCGCCGGGCGGGGTGATCAGGTTCGAGATGAACCGGAGCTTGGCCCGGCTGGCGTCGTCCAGGCGGACGTCGTGGGCCATGCCGAAGACGCGCTGGCTGCCCTCTGGGCTCTCCAGGTAGACGCCGGCTCGCGGGGGCGTGTTCTCGATGACGGTGTTGTTGACGAGACCGCCGGCGACCTCGCGGGCCAGGCGGATCTGCTCCTCGGCCAGGCACGGGCCGACGCCCAGGAAACAGAAGCCGATGACCGGGTCGAGGGCGCTGGTGTCACCAGGGCCCGGACCCGCGGAGCCGCCGTCCTCCTGGCCGCCGCGCGTGCCGCTGGTCTGGTCGCACCGTGGCTGCTTGTCCGAGCCGCTGGAGAGCAGCTCACGCAGGGGGACGCTACCGTGGGCGATGATCTCGTCGCCGCAGGCACGGAAAAGGCTGGCGTCGTGCTCGGTCGGGGCCCAGACCTCGCCACCATCACGGGTGCCGGGGTCGAGCTGCAGGGGCGTGGTGATGACGTCGCTGGCGGGGCGGACCTGCCACTGGCCGGCCTCGCCCTCGACCTCGAAGGTCGTCTCGCCGGGCGTGACCGACTCGAACCGGTCGACCATGACCGGTGGCGGGGCCGTGTCGACGCCCAAGGGTGCCTGGGCGGTGGCGTCGGCGAACCGGGCCACCAGGAGGTAGGAGCCGGCCTCGAGCGTGCGCTCGAAGGTGGCCGCGGCCTTGGCGTCCTCGACGCCCGAGGGGTGCCGGTCGCCGTCGGCCGGGAGCGAGAGCGTCTTCTGGCTGAACGGTTGAGCGCCGCTCCGGACCGGGGACCGGGTCTGGGGATCGTAGGGGAACGCGGTGAGGGTGACATCGCCGGTGATGGGGATGTTGCCTTGGGCCTCGACGATGACGGTGGCCTCGACGAGGTCGCCGCTCTGGACAACGGTGGCGTTGGGGATGACCTGGAGGTCGACGGAGGTGTCCTCGCCGACAGGGAGCCGGGCGGCGGCCATGTCGTTGCGGGGCTCGGTGTCGGGCCCGCTGGGCTCCAGGCGAGCGCTGATGCTGTAGGGTGCGCCCTCGGTGGCCGGCAGCGGGAACGTGGCCGTGGTGTCCTCGAGGAAGGTCAGCGGCCCGGGCACGGTCACGGTCTTCTCGACGAGGGTCGAGCCCTCGCGGGCCACGGTGATGTTGACGTTGAAGGGGCCGGGCTGGTCGGCCAGGCCGACGTTCTGGATGCGGGCCTGGGTGGGGAAGCTCTCACCGGGGACGGCCAGGTGCTCCTCGGACGGGGCTTGGAGCTGGAGGCGCAGGTCCGCGGTGCGAGCACCGGCGCGGACCTGGGCACGGTCGATGGCCCAGAGACCCGTGGGCACGGCGCCGACGGGGCTTGTGCCGGCCCGGAACCGGAGGTCGACCTCCTCGCCAGCGAACGGGGTCAGGTCGAAGATGTGGCCGACCAGATCAGGTCGACCGTCCTCGTCCTGGTCACCGCTGTCGCCGGTGTAGCCCCGAGCGTCCAGGGGCTGGATGTAGGCGTTGGGTAGGGAGGGGATCGGGCTGTCGGTCTGGGCGGCTACGGGCGTCAGGTCGACGGTGTTGCCCAGGGTGAACAGGGCGTCGTTGGAGCCCGGCGGCTGACCGATGCGCTGCGGGGTGAGCTCGCATGGAACCTGGACGTTGGCCAAGGGCCTGGCTCCTCCGATGACGACCAGCCCCGGGATGATCGAGTTCGCGGTGTCGGCGGGCAGGCACGGGTCGACGGACTCACCGGTGACCCCGGTGGCCGAGTCGATACCTTCCCCGGCGGCCTGCCTGGTCGAGGGGGTGGCGGTGCCGCGGGCGGTCTCGGCCACGGCGATGGGTTCCAGCGGGGTCCACTGGCCGTCCTCGGCGCGGGCTTCGATGGTGAAGCCGCTGACGGCCTGGCCTTGCTCGTTGGTGGTGTCGTCGAACGCGAACCGGTGGATGAGGGTCAGGTAGGCCGGGCCCTGGGGCAGGGAGACCTCGCCGGCGCGGACGGCTTCCTGGCCGGTGACCGGCTCGACGGTCTGCTCGGTGGGGTTCGTGGTCGCCAGGGCACCAGCGCCTCGCACGCCGGCGTCGGCGCTGCCGGCGCCGAGCTCGGCGGCTCGGTCGGCCGTCCCGTCGTCCTCGGCGCCGGGGACCGGTGTGAGATCGATCGGCGGGCTGACGAGCGCCTGGTGCATGCCCGGGGGCAGACCCTGGGCGCTGGTCAGCGCGGCAGCCATGGAGCCGTTGCGGCCCAGCGGGCTGGTGTGCCAGAGGTTCTGGCCGACCCTGTCGCCGGCCAAACGTTGGGCCGCGAAGGGTGCCACGGTGTCGAACCCGTGCTCGAAGTAGGTGCCGAGCTGCTGATCCTCGAGGCTCGGGCTCGGGGGCTCGGGATCGACCGGGGGCTCGACCTCGACCGGTGGCTCGCCACCGGTCTGAGCGGCTGCGGTGGGGACGAGCGCGGGGACGAACATCGACAGCGCGAGCAGGATGCAGAGAGCACGGTTCACGGGGACCACCTCCGGGTGATCAGAGCGGCAGCACCGGCCAGCACGAGCAGCGCCAGCACGCCGGGGAGGGGCGCGTCGTTGGGCTGCGTGGTGAGGTCGGTGGCTGGGGCCAGGGAGACGAGCG
>CAYXGD010000009.1:0-23031 GCA_964464425.1 uncultured Thermoplasmatales archaeon | reverse complement strand
TTCACGCTGGCCGCCGTCCTCTTCGGGGGGTTCTCGTTCAACCGGATGAAGTCGTAGAGCCCGGTTGAACGAGAGAGGCCGAACGCTTGGTTGTCGTGGCGTGCGTTCGGCCGGATCAGTTTCAACCGCATGAGATCGTAGAGCGCGGTTGAAACTGAGAGCCCGACCGGCGGCGTCTAGGGTGGATCGGTCGGGCGGATGTCGTTCAACCGGATGAAGTCGTAGAGCCCGGTTGAACGAGAGAGGCCGAACGTCAACGCAGGTAGGGATCCCGATCGTCGTCGCGCGGCTCGACGTGCTCGAGCTCCTCGGGCGACAGCGCCTCGATCTCGACCCGGGGGACGACCTTGAGCACCTGGAAGGCCTGCATCAGGCCGCGACGGGTCAGCATCCCGGCCAACTCGCCGTCCTCCATGACGAGCATCCGGTCGATGTCGTCCTGCATCATGGTCCGCATGGCCGCGCTGGCCGGCTCGTCCGGCGAGAGCACATGGGGATCCTGGCGCATCACCTCGCGGACCCGGACCAGGCTGCGCTGGGCCTCGGGCACCTGCTCGATATCGTCGAGGGTGACCAGACCGACGACCTGGTCGCCGGAGACCACCGGGAACCCGGTGTGCTGGGTCGAGAGCATGAGCGGGATCAGCTCGTCGACGTAGGCCTCCGGCTGGATGACCGGCACGTCAGGGTCCATGATCTCGCGGACGCTGACCTGCTTGAGGGCGTCGAAGATCTCCACACCTCGGGCCTCCTGGGTCGCCCCCATGTAGATGAAGAACGCGATCAGGATCAGCCAGACCGACCCGAACAGGCCGGCCAGGCCCATGAGCACGGCCAGGCCCTTGCCGATGTCCGAGGCCAGATCGGTGGCCTTGGCGAACGGCATGCGCATGGCCAGGAAGGCCCGCAGCAACCGACCGCCGTCCAGCGGGAAGGCCGGCAGCATGTTGAACGCGGCCAGCACGACGTTGAGGTAGGCCAGGTAGCCGACCAGGAACTTGACGAAGGCCCCAGGATCGACGAGCAGGAACGCTGCCGGCATGCCGCCCAGGGCCAGGGAGACCACTGGTCCGGCGATGGCGATCTTGGCTTCGGCCTTGGGCTCCTGGGTGATGCCCTCGAGCTGGGCTAGCCCACCGAAGATCCACAGGGTGATCTGGCGGACCCCGATGTCGTTGCGCAGCGCCACCCACGCGTGGCCGAGCTCGTGGAGGAGGACCGAGACGAACAGCCCGATGGTGACCGTGAACCCGGCGAACAGCCGACCCTCCTGGCTCTCGAGCGCTGTCACGTCGAGATCCAGGAACGGGAGCTGAGCGATGTTCTCGATGTTGCTGGCGATCAGGAACCCGAGGATCGGGATGAAGACCAGCAGCGTCCAGTGGATCTTGATCGGGATGCCGAAGATCCTGGCGACCTGGAACTCGGAGCGCATCTACCCGGGGTTAGCGCCTCCGACCATAATAGGCGACGGGTCGCCCGGCCCGCCGAGCCCCGGACCCACCACCGACGCCCGGTTGACATGTGGATACCAGGGGGAAACGGCCCTTAGGTAGCGCCTGGTGGAGGCACCTGTGACCCACGCGATCCCGTGGTTCTCGGCGTTCAGCGCGATCACCGAGCTCTTCGTCACCGCCGCCATCCTCTACGTGCTCTACATGGCGGTGTTCCGGGACGAGTTCAAGGGTGGGATCCTGGCCGTGGCCTTGGCCTACGAGGTGATCTTCAACATCTCGTACATGACCTCCAGGCTCTTCACCCACGGCGACACCAGCCACCACGCCAATTGGATGGTCGCACTCCTGGCCGGCCACGGCATCCTCTCGCTGATCATGTTCCTCGGCCTGGTGGCCCTCGGTGGGGTGGCCTACGTCAAGCACCGGCGGGAGGGCCGCAACATCTTCGCCGAACATGCGGCCCTGACCGGGCTGTTCGTGGGGCTCTGGATGGTCAGCATCCTCAGCGGCGAGGCCATCTTCTTCCTCGAGTACATCGGCCACTACTGACCTGTGCGACAGGCTGCCATGGGACGGCCTCAGGCTTATATACAGGGTGTTGGGTCGGGCCGCCCATGCAACTCGAGAACACCAAGGACCGATCCCTGCTCCTGGAGATGCTCGAGCGTCTCCAGGGCAAGCGGGTGGTCGTCGTCATGCAGGACGAACGGGCCTTCAAAGGCACCGTCGGCAAGTTCGACGACACGTGGCTCTACCTCCAGGACGTCGCCGAGGGCTCCACCGTCAACGCCCGCGGCTGGGAGGAGGTCACCATCAAGAACGGCTACGTCGGTAAGCGCCTGACCGAATCCGGCGTCCTGGCCAACGAGCAGGAGCCCGGCAAGCTCGTCCGCATGAAGGACACGCTGATCAACCTCAACCGCGTCATGCGCGTCTGGGAGTGGGAGCCGACCAACGTCACCCGCCCCAAGCACGTCAAGGTCGAGCAGCGCAAGGTCTTCTAAGATCCTCTCGAGCCAGCGACCGGGCGGGCCCGACCACGCCTCTCACCACCGCCTCCCACGCGCCGGCCCGGTCCCTGGTGCTCCTTCTCCGTCTCTCCCCCAGCCGTCGTCGAGCCCTAGGCATGCTCGGCGTCGACAGGGGCCGGCGCCCGGTCGGTCCCTGGTCGGTCATCCGGGTGGGGATCCAGGGGTTCGACCCGACGTTTGGCCTCGGCTCGGGACAGCAACCTGAGCAACCGCGGTCCTACGGCCCACAGGATGACCGCGTTCCCGGCAGCGTGGGCCAGGTTGAACGGGACGCCCCGAAGCAGGACCGGGATCAAGGTGTGCACGGCCAGCGGCCGGATCGAGGCCAGCCAGACCCAGGCGTCCATCAGGAGGCCGTAGGCCAGGCCGGCCACAGCCCCGTAGGTGGCCAGGGTCAGCTTGCTCGAGCGGCGGGAGAGCAGCCCGGCGATGGCGCCCATGGCCCCCCAGCCGAGCATCTGGAAGGGCGTCCAGGGCCCGTGGCCGAGGAAGGCGTTGGAGATCAACGGGACGACCATGCCGGTCATGCCGCCGATCCGCCAGCCTAGGGCAGCGCCGGCCAGGATGATGATGGCCGAGGCTGGCTGGACGCTGGGGATCGCGGCGAACGGGATCCGGGAGAGCGCGGCCACGGTGCCCAGGGTGGCGGCCAACGCGACGGCGCGCGGCCCGCGGAGCGGCGCGCGGGTCACCGGGATCCCACCTCGGCCAACGGTCGGGTGTGCGCGGTCTGTCGGTGGCCTGCCTCGAGGTGGACGACCCGGTGGGCCAGCGACAGGAGCCATGGATGGTGGGTGGCGACGACGGTGGCCAGCCCGGCCTGGCAACGGGCGGCCAGGAGCTCAGCGAAGGCCGCAAGACCCTGGCCGTCGAGACCACGGGTCGGTTCGTCGAGCAGGAGCAGCGGCGGCTGGTGGGCCATGGCGGTGGCCACGGCCAGGCGCTGGCGCTGGCCGCCGGAGAGGTCCCAGGGGTGACGGTCCTCGAGCCCGGCCAGGCCCAGGTCGGCCAGCAGCCCCTCGGCCTCGATCGGCTGACCGAGCTGGCGGCTGGTCAGCGTGGTCTCCGCCAGCACCGTGTCCTGCGTGATATGCCAGGCCGGGTGCTGGAAGCTGAGCCCCAGGTGCTCGGCGAGCTCAGGGGCAGGCAACCCGCTCGGGGCCAAGCCCCGCACCGAGACCCGTCCATCCTGCGGCTCGAGCAGGCCAGCGGCCAGGTGGATCAGGGTCGTCTTGCCTGAACCGTTGGGGCCGGCCAGGGCCACGACCTCGCCGGGGGCCACGGCCAGGTCGACGGGACCGATGCCGCCGCCGGCCTCGTAACGGTGGGTCGCACCGTGCAGCTCGAGGATCGGGTCCCCGCCGGTCGGCGGCGGGAGGCTGGGGGGGTCCGGGGGTGGCTGGGTGCCGTGGAGCTCGAGGGTCCTGTCGGCCAGGTCATCGAAGGGGTGGGGCCGATGGGCGGCGATGAGCACCATCAGGCCGCCGGCTGCGAGGGCCCGGAGGGTGCCGGCCAGATCCTCGGTGGCCTGCTCGTCGAGCTGGGCATCCGGCTCGTCGAGGACCAGGACGTCGGGCTCACCGACGAGCGCGCAGGCCAGGCTGGCCCGGGCGGCCTCGCCGCCGGAGAGCGTGGCCACCTTGCGCCGGGCCAAGCTCTCGATCCCGAACTCGCCCAGGACCTGGTCGATCCGAGCACCGATCTCTGCTGGCGGGGTCCCGATGTTCTCCAGGATGGCTCGCAGCTCGCCGTGGACGGTGTCGCTGACGAACCCGGCCTCGGGGTCCTGGGGGACGAACCCGATCCGGCGTGGCAGCTCGCTGGCTGGGAGCTGAGCCACCGGTCGGCCGTCGAGGGTGACCTCACCGGCCATCCGCCCGCCGTGGACCCGCGGGATCAGGCCGGTGGCCAGGCGAAGCAGGGTCGATTTGCCGGCCCCCGAGGCGCCCTCGACGACCATGGCTTGGCCAGGGTCCAAGGCCAGATCGAGGTCGGTCAGGCAGGGGGCCTGGCCGTGGTGGGCGAAGCCGACCCGGTTCATGCGGAGGATCGGCTCACCCCCAAGACGAGGGCCAGCGGGACGAGGAGGGCACCGGCCAGCAGGGCCAGGTCGAGCGGGCCGGTCGCGAGCTGGAGGGTCGGGTAGAACGCCGGCCGACCAGGGCCCAGGAAGGCCACGAGACCGGCCACGACCGTGGCAACGATCCCCAGCGCGCCGGCCAGTCCGGGTGGGGCCTGCCGATCGCGTCCCTCGGTGGCGTAGCCTCGGAGGGTCAGGGCCTCCTCGGCCACCAGGGCCCGGTCCAGCGAGCGGGCGGTCAAGGGGACCAGGATCTGCGAGGTGCCGCGCAGGCCGTCGGTCGGCACGCCACGGGTGCGAAGCGCGCCCCGCATGGCCTCGGCGTCCCGGCGGATGTCGGGGACCAGGCGCAGGGCCAGGCCCCCGGCGGTGGCCACCGACCGAGGCAGACCCAGACGCGCCAGGGCCCGGTGGAACGTCTGCGGCGGGACGGCCAAGGTCGCTGTGCCCAGGGAGAGCACGACGCTACCGAGCTGGCACCCGGCGGCCAGCCCCCAGGCCATGGCCTCCAGGGTCAGCCGGGGCCGGCCGAGCACATCGATCCGGAAGGGTGCCTGCCAGAGGACGCTGGCCCCGTTCCAGGAGAAGAGCGTGTTGAACACGAGGACCGCGAGGGCCAGGCCGCCGGCGGCCTTGTAGAGGATCGGCGCCTGCGTGTAGGTCCCGGCCCGGGCTGCGTAGACCAGGGTGAGCGCGAGCAGCCCGAGGATCGCGAGCGGGTGGGTGACCAACATCGTGACCACGGCCAGGGTGAGCCCCGTGGCCAGGGTCCACCGATGGACGCCCTGGGCGGTCGGGTCTGCGGTCACGAGGCAGGCACCTCGTAGGTGGCGTTCGTTGTCAGCACCGCGCCGACACCCGTCGGGACCGTCGTCGGTAGGTCCTCGGCCAACGAGCTGGCATCGGGGCCGCTGGCGACCACCAGGAACGCGAGGTCGCCGCCCGGGGGTCCGGTGGCGTGGACCAGCAGCCAGGGCGGCTCGATCCACCGGGCGGTCACGCCCCAGGCATCCAGGAGCGCTAGCCGGTCGCCGTCGACCCGGACGTAGCGCTGATCCTGGCCGTCCATGCCGGCCAGGGCCCCGGGAGCCATCGGGTCGCTGGTGTCCAGGGCCTCGGGCCAGGCCTCAAGCCCGGTGAGCACGTGCCCGACGGCCATCGACCGGTTCCACGGACGCCGATCCCAGAGGACGATGTCGCCATCCTGGAGCTCGTAGCTGGCCGACCCGACGTCCATCAGCGTCGTGTTGACGTGGTAGAACCAATCGACCCGGTGGTCCGGGTAGCGGCTCTGGCGACCGTCGATGCTCTCGACGAACCCGCCGCCGTAGCTGGTCTCGACCGTGGCGACCTGGCGCACCGCGTCCATGGCCGTCGAGCCCTCGGCCACGCGGACGGTCCGGTCGGTGAGCACGGAGGTCCCGACGTCCTCGGTGACTAGGACGGTGACCTCCATCTCCCCCTGGCCGTAGAAGGTGATGCACCCGGGCACCAGCAGGACCACGGCCACGAGCACGGCACGTCCACGGATCAGGTCGACCGCCTCCTGGCCAGGAGCAGGGCGGCGGCGATCAGGATCCACGGTGCCAGGCCGGGCAGCGGTACGGCATCGACAGCCCCGTGGGCTGGGGCACCGAGCTTGGTCAAGGGCTCGGAGGGGCCCGAAGGCTGCTGGTCGGCTGGCTCGACGACGAGGGTCGTGGTGGTCCAGGGCCCCCAGCCGGTCCCGTCGGCAGCCCGGGCGCTGACCGGGTAGGTTCCCTCGGGCAGCGCTGGCAGCAAGGCTTGGAAACCGGCGGTGCCCCGGACCGGGACCGGGTCGCTGAGGACGACCTCGACGGCGGTGACCGGGCTGTCCGGATCTCTCGCGGTGCCCTCGAGCAGGGTGGCCGTCGAGGCTTGGCCGCGGACCGTCGCGGGAAGGACCACGGTCGGCCGCTGACCGTCGTCGGCGCGGTCGGCCGAGCTGTTAGCCTGCGTCGCCGGGGCGGTGCGGCGTTCCACGGCCGGCGGCTCGGGCTCGGCGTCCTCCGGGGTTTCGCTCACGTTGATCGAGAGGGTGGCCGTCGCCCAGGCGCCGTAGGGATCGGAGACGTTGACCATCAGCTCGCGCTGCCCCGGCGGGCCCGTCTCCAGGTGGAACTGGCCTCCGTAGGCCGTGCGGTCGCCGTCGTGCCAGGTGATGGTGAGGCCGTCGCCGTCGGGGTCGCTGGCCTCGACGGTCAGGGCGTGGGTCGTGTTGGCCTCGGCGGTGAGCGGTCCGACCGCCTCGATGGTCGGCGCTCGGTTGAGGATCAGCACCTCGTGGGAGGCCCGGGCCGTGTTCCCAGCTTGGTCCGTGGCCGTGGCCTCGATCGTGGTGCGTCCAGGCTGGGCCAACGTGATCGTCACCTCGGACCCGTTGGCCTGACCGCCTGGCCAGGTCCAGGTCACGCTTGGGGCTGCCCCGTCCGGATCGGTGGCTTGGGCGGTGAGGCCGACCGACGTGTGCCGGTGGGCGGTCTCGGGGCCAGCCGCGGTGACACGGGGGCGAGCATCGACGACCTCGAGGCGGGCGGTGGCCGCCGGGCTCACGTCCCCGTCGGCGTCCTTGGCCCAGGCCTTGATCTCGTGTTCGCCGAGGGCGTGGTAGGCATGCTCGAAGGTCGGCTGATCGGACCAGCTCGTCCGGGAGCCATCCCCCCAGGCCACGCGGTAGGCCACGACCTCGGCGTCGGCCGGCTCGGCCTCGACCGTGAGCTCCAGGGGGACGTTCCGCTCGGCTGTCGATGGGGCTGGAACCTGCGCCGTGGGCCCCTTCCCGCGGCTGGACGAGCCGGTCCGGGAGGTGCCCCCCTCCTCGTCGGGGTCCTCGGCGGTCTCCTCGGGCGCCTCGTCGATGGTCACCTGGATGACCGCAGGCCGGGGGTAGGGGTGCCAGCTCAGCCCGTGGAAGGTCCGCGTCCCCGGGTCCTCGGGTGTCCAGGTGTAGCTCTCCCTGGCGTCGGTCCCGATCCTCAGGAACCCGTCGGGTAGACTGGTCGTGGTCTGGCGACCGGTCTCGGTGGATTGGCTGGCTTGCAGCGGCTCGGTCGGCGAGCGCACCGTGCCGAAGGGTGCCCAGGCCAGGGCGGTCGTGGCCTGGTACGTGGCCAGCAGGTTGGAGGCGCTGGAGCCGAAGCCGCCGTCATCGTTCTGGAAGGACAGGAGGCAGCTCGTGGGTGCCCGGCCATCGACCGACCAGGCTACGGGGTCCTCGCCCAGGGCCACGACGGCTTGGAGGGCCCAGCTCGTGCTCTCCGGGGAGGCCTGAGGGTTGGTCAGCGAGGGTTGGTTGGGCCAACAGGCTCGCCCGTCGCCGCTGGAGACCTGGGCATCGGCCAGGTAGGACCGCGCTCGATCGAGGAACGTCGAGCGGTCGTGGGGGGCCACGGCCATGACGGCCGCCGCCGTGTTGTCGGTGGACGCTGCGGTGCTCGTGACCTCGTGGGGGACCCCGCCGTTGGGGCGCTGGGCAGCCGTGATCCGGTCGAGGGCGTCCTGGATCTCGGGGCCGGTGTACCCCTGGCTGTTCAGGGCGAGCACCGCCCAGATGTCGTCGTTGACCGCGTCGGTCCGTCCGAACTGGTCCCCATCGTGGTAGTCCAGCAGGTCGGCCACCAGGTCGCGTTGGGTGCCATCGGGCCCCGTCGCTTGGCTGGGGTCCTGGCCGGCTGCACGGAAGGCCAGGATCGACTTGGACAGGCTGAGGACCTTCATCCTCGGGCACTGGCAGCCCTCGGCAGAGCTGTCCCACAGGTCCTGGAGGTGGGCCTCGAGGTAGCCGAGGACGCTGGAGCCTTGGCTGGGCCACGTGGCAGGATCGAGCCCCGCGTGGGCGACGCTGATGGCTAGCCACTTGGTGTTGGCCATGCTGCAGCCGTCCCCGTAGGCTGGGCGGGCGCAGCCCTCGTCCTGGACATGATCGGCCAGCCACGAGAGGCCCGCGTCGGTGGCTGGTGCTCCTGCCAGCAGTGGCAGGGTCCCCTGGCTGTGGCTAGCCCCGGCAGGGACCGGAAGCCATGTCGCGGTCAGGAGGATGGCGGCGGCCAGGCCTCGGTGCATGCGGGATCAGCCGACGTGGTAGATCAAGGACAGAGCGTCGCCGTCCTGGAGGGCCATGCCGTCGATGCCGACCGAGGCGGCCTGGCTGTTGAGCTGGAGCATCCACCAGGGAGCAGGCCAGCCGATCTGGCCGCGACCGTCCACGCTGGTCACGTAACGGCCGCAGCAGTCCGATGTCTGGTGGTCCCAGCCGCTGATGCAGCCAGTCGCCGTGGCCTCGTCCAGCACCTCGCCGCCGTCGACAGCCCCGTCGCCGTCGGCATCCGGGACCGTCAGTTGGCAGCCAGCGATGCCGTCCTGGTCGTTGAAGGAGCCATCCTCGACGGGATCGATCAGCCAGACGGCCTGGTTCCCGACGGCCCAGTGGCTGGGGACCACGAACCCATCGGGGGCGACCCGCAGGGTCACGTCAGCGGTCACGGTGTCGGTCTGGGAGCTGGCGGCTGGGGCAAGGCCGGAGAAGGCCACGCCCAGCAGCAGGATGGCAGGGAACAGGGTGCGCATGTTAGCTAAAGCCTCCTTGAGTTTACTCAAGTCAACTTGAGCAAGTGGGGCGGCCACAAATAGGTACCGGTGGTCAAGGGTCCGCGTCGCGGGCCCTGGAGGCCTGGAGCCAGCGGACCGAGGCCGACCAGATCAAGCAGAGGGCGAAGACGACGAGGAGGCCCAGGAGGACCACCCAGAGCTCGGCCAGCCCACCGCCCAAGAGCTCGAAGGGTCGAACCCCGACCGGTAGGAGGACGGTCACAGCCAGCATGTAGGCGAGCCCGACCCAGGTCAGGGACCGCACCCTCAGGTCGAGGCCCAAGAGCAGGATCACCGCCAGGCCGACCCGACCGATCACGTGGTACCCGAGGAACAGGGGGATCACCCAGATCGGCATCGTCCGGCAGTCCGGCGGGCACCCCGCGGGATCCACGAGAGGGACCACGAGCTGGAGAAGCGCCCCGGCGGCCGCGACCGCCGCGATCCACAGCACGGCCCGCCGGTCCCCCCGTCGCCAGATGCGACGGGCAGGTGGAGCGGCCAGCGCCGTCGCGACCCACATCGGGCCCATGAACAGCCCGATCACGTCGCCCTCGCCGACGCCGAAGCCGGCGATGATCCAGGCCCACGGGACGTAGAGGAGCAGCAACCCTCCTGCCAGCGCGTGGACGAGAGCCTCCGTCCTGCCACCGACCGATCCCGCCTGGTCGCCCACGCCCGGACCACGCGGTGGGGAGTTAAGAACCCACCCCGCCCCCCGGCGGGGCCCTCTCGACGGCCCCACGCCTTTCATACCAGGCCGGCCATCCCGCCCCGATGCGACGCGGGAGCCGCTACGTCCACGCCGGCAACGCCCCGGACCCGGAGACCGGGGCTGTGGTGCCGCCGATCCACCCGTCGACCACCTTCGTCCAGGACCGGCCCGGCCAGCACAAGGGCTACGAGTACGCCCGGACCGACAACCCGACCCGCCGCCGGCTCGAGGAGGCCCTGGCCGAGCTCGAGGGTGGGGTCGAGGCCGCGGCGTTCTCCTCGGGCATGGCCGCGCTGGTCATGCTCTGCCACCTGTTGGAGAGCGGCGACCGGATCGTCTGCGAGGAGGATTGCTACGGTGGCACCTACCGGTACCTGACCCAGAACCTGGCACCCTTCGGTGTCGAGGTGACCTTCGCCGACCTCTCCGATCCCGACGAGGCCGAGGCGGTGCTGGCCGAGGGCGCCGACCTCGTGCTGGCCGAGTCCCCGACCAACCCCCTGCTCAAGGTCGTCGACATCGAACGCGTCGCCGAGCAGGGCCACGATGCCGGGGCCCTGGTCTGCATCGACAACACGTTCGCCACCCCGCATCTCCAGCGCCCCCTCGAGCTGGGGGCCGATGTGGTCTGGCACAGCGCGACCAAGTACCTGGGCGGCCACAGCGACGTCGTCGGCGGCTGCCTGGTGTGGGGGGACGAGGCGTTGACCGAGCGGATCCGCTTCAACCAGAACAGCATGGGGCCCGTGCCCAGCCCCTTCGACAGCTACCTGCTCATGCGCGGGCTCAAGACCCTCGGCGTCCGCATGGATCGGCACTGCCACAACGCCGCCGAGGTGGCCCGGTTCCTCACCGACCACACCGCCACGGGCCAGGTCTACTACCCCGGGTTCTCCGACCACCCCAACCACGAGGTGGCCAACCGCCAGATGGATGGCTTCGGCGGCATGGTCAGCTTCGAGGTGCCCGGCGGCCTCGACGGTGCCAACCGGTTCTTCGAGGCCCTGGAGGTCTTCGCCTGCGCCGAGAGCCTCGGCGCGGTCGAGTCGCTGGCCAACCACCCGGCGATCATGACCCACGCCAGCGTCCCCAAGGCACAGCGTGAGGCGCTGGGCATCACCGACGGCCTGGTGCGCCTGAGCATCGGCATCGAGGACGCCCAGGACCTCGTCGACGACCTCGACCAGGCGCTCAAGGCTGCCACCGAGGTCTAACCTGGCCGCTGGCCCGAAGAGCTGACCTCAGGCGGGAGCCTCGGTCGCTTGCTCGCAGAGCCGAGCGGCCGTCCGCCAGGTCTCCGGGTAGCTGCGCTTCCCGAACATCCAGAAGAACGGAAGGACGAGCTTCCCGTACCACCGCTGGGCCCACATCCGGACGTCGATGGTCAACCGCGTCCCGATCTCGGTCGGCTCGAGGCTGAAGATGTCCTCCTGGTCGAGCCCGAAAGGGAGATCGACCTCGATGCGCCATCCATCCTCCCGGTCCATGTGGACGGTCTCGCCGAGCTCGAGCTCCTTGCCGAACGGTCCCTTCCAGTAGGTCAGCAGGTCGATCCGGTCGGCGGTCTCCTCCACCTTGACGATCCGGTGCGGCTGCTCGCGTGGGTCCTCGGCCTCGTAGACCTCCGGTAGGTCCAGCCACCAGGCCCGGACGGTCTCCGGTGGCCGGGCGATATCGACCTCCACCGACAGCTCGCGCATGAAGGGCCGACGGGACTGCTCCTACCAAGGCCTTCCGGCCACGCGTGGGCCGTCGCCGACAACCGGTGCACAAGAGGCTTCAAGTCCTCTTCCCGGGATGGACGGGCACCATGCACCGGAGGCTGACGCTCATCCTGGCCGTGCTGACCGCGACCCCGGTCCTCGCCGGCTGCCTCGGCGACGACGGAGCCCTCGAGGAGCAGGGCCTAGGCGACGGGCTCGACCTCCCGAAGGCCGAGCTGCGCTGCACCGAGACACAGCTTGCCGACAACGCGACCTGCAACATCGACACGCTCATCGAGCCCGAGCGCGAGGGCAACGAGGTCACCATCGCGGTCAACCCGACCGATCCCGACAACGTTGTCGCCGGTGCCAAGGACTACTACCCTGGATCGGCCGGCGACTGCGTCTGGGACGGCATCTACCACACCAAGGACGGCGGGGAGACCTTCGAGAGCCGCAACCTGCCCGGCTCGCCCTGGCTCCTGATCAACAACCAGAGCGAGTTCGAGCAGAACATGGCCAGCCAGTACTGGTGCATGTCCGATCCCGTGGTCGCCTTCGGCCCCGACGGGACGCTCTACTACACGTTCCTGGCCTACCAGGGGGACCCGGTCACCGGGAGCGCCATCGGCAAGGAGGCCACCTGCGCCCTCCACAACGAGACCGGCGCGGTGCCCTGTAGCGGCCCCAACGACGTCGCGTTCAACCGCGTCAGCATCGGGGTCATGATCAGCAACGACGGAGGCGACACCATCGACGACGTCGTGATGATCGACTCGGGCACGTTCCCGGTCAACTTCCACGACCGCCAATGGGTCGCCGTCGACCAAGAGACCGGCGCCGTCTACGTCGCCTGGACAGCCATCTTCGCGCCCGGCAACCTCGTCTACCGGAGCACCGACCACGGGCAGACCTGGGAGGGCCCGGTCCTTCTGAACGAGCTGCCTGCGGCGGCCAGCACACCGGCCGGTCCCAGCCCCGGCCAGCTCTTCGTCGACACCGGCCCCGACGAGACCGTCTACGTCAGCGGCTGCGGCAGCGACGGGCCGTACATCGCAAAGAGCACCGACGGCGGCCAGAGGTTCGGCGCCTGGCAGCACGTCGTCGATGCCGAGGATGAGGGCATGAACGCCTCCTACCGGTCCGGCCAGATCTGCATGGTCCAAGCCGACCAGACCGACGGGTCCCATCGCGGCAACGTCTACATGGTCTACGCGGCCACCCCCGACGGTCACCGGGACGTCTTCATCACCCGGAGCACCGACGGCGGGGAGAGCTGGAGCGACCCCCTTCAGCTCGACCTGGATGACACCGAGAACGACCAGTTCTTCCCCACGCTATCGATCAACCCCAACGGCGTCCTCGACGTCGCCTGGTACGATCGCCGGAACGACCCCGACAACCAGCTGCTCGACGTCTACCACCGGTACAGCCCGGACGGCGGCCAGACCTGGTCCCAGGAGCTGCGGGTGACCGACGTCTCCAGTGATCCCACCCACTCCAAGCACCAGGGCGGGTTCACGTTCCTGGGCGACTACATCGACATCGACGCCACCGTCGAGTGCGCCTGGCCGGTCTGGGTCGACACGCGGTACGAGAAAGCTGATGTCATGACCACCTGCATCGAACGGCCGGGGAACGTCACCGGCTGACCGGGCAGGGGGAAAAGGTCTAAGAACGAGGTGGGGTTGGCGCCCTTGCAACCCCGGGCGCGTAGGGTAGTCTGGATATCCTTAGGGCTTCCGGAGCCCTGGACCCGTGTTCGAATCGCGGCGCGCCCGCTACCTCCTCTCACCGTAGCTACAGCGCCGCGGTGAGAGGAGGTAGCGGGCGTACGTCTCGTGGGCGCCTGGCCCCCGTGGAGACGGGCGCCCAGGAGACGTGCTGACCTGGAGGGAGCGCCTGCGACCCCCGAAGGGCGGAGCGGGTGATCCCTCCACCTCGAAGGTCTCACCGTAGCTACAGCGCCGCGGTGAGAGGAGGTAGCGGGCGTACGTCTCGTGGGCGCCTGGCCCCCGTGGAGACGGGCGCCCAGGAGACGTGCTGACCTGGAGGGAGCGCCTGCGACCCCCGAAGGGCGGAGCGGGTGATCCCTCCACCTCGAAGGTCTCACCGTAGCTACAGCGCCGCGGTGAGAGGAGGTAGCGGGCCTACGTCTCCCGCACACCCGTCCTTCCGGCCTCACGCCCCGACCGACCGCCAGGCTGGCATGGATGCCGACCGTGAGCGGTCCTCACCGTGGTAGCCGCCCAGGCCCGCCGGTCCTGCTGCCAGCCCCGTCGGTCCAGCGGCTGATCAGTTCCCGAGCCCCTTCTCGCACCCGTGAGGCCCACAGAGCTCATCCTCCATCGTGCCACCGCAGTAGGGGGAGGCCCCGCAGGGGATCCACGTGTCCTCGGTCCCGCTATCCACCGGGGTCGCGGGCAGGACGGCATGGCTCAGCACGACGTCGGTCTCTGCCGTCGCGTCGACGGCGACCGTGTAGGTCAGCGTGTCGTCGGCGGTGAAGACGATCGTCGGGCCCCCCCAGATGTAGTGGAGGTGGCACAGCGGGCCTTGGATCTCGAGCCAGGGGATCGCCCGCTGGCCGTCGCTGACGTTGAGCGCGTGGACGCTGATCACGAGCCGTTCGCCCGCCTCGAGCTGGATCTGGCGTGTCAGCTCGCCCTCGGTGGGGTCCACGTGGAGCGTCTGCACGTCGCCGATCGGGTCGAGCGCCTCAGGTTCCACCGAGCAAGGGTGGTCGGCCTGGGCGGTCGGGGCCCACGGGACGGTCGCGAGGATCAAGATCGAGGCGAGGATCAGGGATCGCATGGGCAAGCCTCCACCGCCCTCCAGCCCCTGCGACAAGAAGATGGTTGGGGCCCAGCAACCGACCGGTTGCAGCGTGGCCGTCGCGCGCGGGGCCCGGGTCGTCAGGGGTGCTCGGGGCCGGTCACCGCGGCCAGTGCCGCGAGCAGGAACGAGACCAGGAGGAACCCGAGCACGGGGACCACCAGGGGGAGCACGATGGCCACGATCGCGCCAGCGACCAGCGGGCCTCGGAGTCCATCGGGCATCAAGCATCGGTTGATCGCCTGGCTATGAACCACCCACGGAACCGGTCGGTCCGGGCCGAACAGTCGCTCCCCTCAGGGAGGGGATGACGCCCGGCTGGGGAGCCGAAACGGTAAAAAGGGGAGGGTGGTTGTTGGGCTCCGCACACCGCCGGGCGCGTAGGGTAGTCTGGATATCCTTTGGGCTTGCGGAGCCTAGGACCCGTGTTCAAATCACGGCGCGCCCGCTACCTCTTCTCCCTGTAGCCACAGCGTCGAAGGGAGAAGAGGTAGCGGGCGTACGTCTCGTGGGCGCCTGGCCCCCGTGGAGACGGGCGCCCAGGAGACGTGCTGACCTGGAGGGAGCGCCTGCGACCCCCGAAGGGCGGAGCGGGTGATCCCTCCACATCACAGGTCTGGCTTGTAGCCACAGCGTCGAAGGGAGAAGAGGTAGCGACGCTCAACGCCGCGCGTCGAGCAACGCCACGTGCTCGACGACCAGCAGCTCCCACTTGGCCTCGGGCACCGCCTGGCGCATCGCCGGGGGGATCCCCAGGCGATCCAAGGCGCTGCTCGGCATGCCGGGCAGCTCCTCGGCGGGCTCGAAGCCATCTGCCTGGAGCTCGGCCAGCGCGGCCTCGCCGGGCTCGCCGACGCCGACCGCCACCAGCACGTCGCCGTTGGCGGGCACGCCGACGGTCTCCAGCGCGCGGCTGATCTGGTCGGTGCCGGCCGCGTAGCAGGCGATCTCCGTGGCGAGGTCCCTGGCGATCGCGCGGTCCTGGGCGTGGGAGCGGAGGGCCTTCTCGACGGCCGCCCGGAGGTGCCGCTGGCCGTAGACGGCAGCCGGATCGAAGACCTGGACGACGGCGTCGTGGATCTCCCGGAGCTCGAGGATGCGGTCGATCAGCTGGTCCCGGTCGTAGGGGCCCCGCAAGCCCCGGACGTGGGCCTCGGTGGGGGCCTGGTCGCCTGGGGTGCCACCTGTCGGTCGGTCGTGATCCATCATGCACGCTCCGTGGTCAGTCATCCCCGAAGTGGCCCAGGCTGACCTGGCCTTCGACCTCTTGGACCGGCTGGTCGGGGACGTCGTCGGTGCGCTGGCCCAGCTGCTCCTTGATGCTCTTGACGATCGTCGAGCCCAAGCCTCGGACCTCCATGAGCGCCCGAGGGTCTGCCTCGCGGAGGGCCTCGGGCGTCCGGAACCCTGCGTCGAAGAGGTTGCGGGCCCGGTAGCGACCGATGCCCTTGAGCTTGAGGATCGGGAGGAGCTCCTCCTTGGCGCCGTGGCGGACCCGTAGGCTCAGCTTGGACAGGGGCTTGCCCAGGCCCGGGTGGAAGAGCTTGGCCAGCTCGCTGGCGCCATGGAGCAGCCACCGGGCGCTCTGGACGCGGTGGTGGACGTCGCCCTGGTAGGCGCCGAAGCGCTGGTAGAGCTGCTCGCTGGTGCGCTCCTCGATCCAGCCGTAGAGCAGGAGCGTGGTCTTGACCTCGGCCAGGAACTCGTCCCATCGGACCCGGTCGTGGTACGGGACCAGCAGGTCCTCCTCCATCTCGATGGCTTCCTCCTCGATCCAGGTGTCCGACGACCGGATGTACGACAGGCGCATGTCCGGCGTGGCGCACAGGGCGTGGAGCACCTGCCAGGGGGACGGGTCGTCGTCGGCCTCCTGGAGGGCGTCGCGCAGGATGACCGCCGAGGCGGGATCGATGTAGAGATCGCTGGTGCGCTGGCCGAACCGGGTGGCTTGCAGGCCGCCGGACTCTCGCACGAAGCCTTCCTCGATCAGGAACTCGAGGGTCTGGTCGATGCGCGAGTCGATGGTCCAGCTGCTGGCCTGGTAAGCGTAGAATGTCTGGCCGATGAACTCGTGGACGCCTTGCTCGGTGTTGGCGTAGCCCGAGGCGATGGTCGACAGGATGTGGGTCCGCAGGGCCCAGTCCTGGGCGAGCTTGGACTCGATGGCTTCGGGCCCGGAGAGGAGGTAGCGGAACTGGATCTCCTCGCGCTCGTCCATCGTCTTGGCCAGGGTCACGGCCTCGCCGTAGGGGTCGAACCGGGGCCGCCCGGCGCGCCCGGCCATCTGCTTGTACTCGAGGACCGGGATGGGGACCTGTCCCATGTCGCCGTCCCAACGTTTCAGGTCGGCGATGACGACCCGGCGGGCCGGCAGGTTGAGACCCGCGGCCAGGGTGGGCGTCGCGGTGAGGACCTTGAGGTGCCGGTCGAGGAACAACTGCTCGATCAGGGTCCGGTCGTCGTTGGACAGGCCGGCATGGTGGAAGGCCCCGCCCTGCCGGACGCACTTGGCCAGGCGCTCGCGGACCTCGGTCGTCGCGCCTGCCTGGAGCCGGGCCACGGCGTCGGTGATCGCGCCGCGGTCCTCGGAGGCCAGGTGGTCGTCGGCCACGCTGGCCAGGTTCTCGGCCTGGGCCTCGGCCCGCCGGCGGCTGTTGACGAAGACGATGACCTGGCCGTCCTCCTCCAACGTGTCCCGGGTGAGCGCGCTGAAGGGGTCCTTGGCCCGATCGACCCGGCGCTCGCTGTTGTCGGAGAACCAGATCGTCTCCTCGTGGAGGACGCCCTCCTTGAGGTCCACGGGGCGCCAGTCGGACTTGATGTGGTAGGCGTCCAGCCAGTCGGCGACCTCCAGGCTGTTCTCGACGGTGGCCGAGAGGGCCACGATCTGCACGCCGGGGATGACGTGCCGGAAGCGAGCCAGCAGGACCTCGAGGGTCGGGCCGCGGTTGGGCGAATGGAGGAGGTGCACCTCGTCGGCCACCACGCAGCCAAGCTTATCGAGCCAGTGCGAGCGCTGGCGGAGCAGGCTGTCGGCCTTCTCGCTGGTGCACACGATGATGTCGAAGTCGGACAAGCGCGGCTCGGGCTGGTCGAGGTCGCCCATGGTCAGGGCAACGCGCACGTCGAGGTGCCGGGCCAGCTCCTTGAGCTCCCGGGCCTTCTCGCTGGCCAAGGCCCTCAGGGGCACGATGTAGATCCCCTTCTTGCCTTGCTGGACCTGCTGGAGGAGCGCCATGTAGGCCACCAGGGACTTGCCGCTGGCGGTGGGAACGCAGACCACCAGGCTCTCGCCCTGGCAGGCCAGCGGCGCGGCCTCCTCCTGGCTGGGGTAGAGCTCCTCGAAGCCCTCGGCCTCGAGGGCCTCTTGGATCGGCTCGTCGAGGGGGAGCTCCCTGATACGCACACCCGGTCGTAGGCCCCTGGCCTTCGTGAACCTTTGGCCGGGAGGTGTAGGAGGTGAGGTCCGGGGAGGAGGCAGGCCCCGGACCTCGAAGGTTGAGGATCAGGCCTGGGCCGGGCGGCGGTTGAGCCGGCGGTAGAGACCGTAGAGCTGGCAGGCGACGCAGAGGTCGGTGATCGCGGCGAACAGCGCCAGGCCCGAGACCAGCAGGGCGATGGCCCAGCCGGTGACCTCGAGCACGCCGACGGTGCTGAACAGCAGCGCGGTGGCCGTCGCGCTGAACACGAAGCCGAGCTGCTTGGCGAACCGGGGGCCCCGGGGATCCTCGAGCTCGTCTGGTGGGCCGGCCAGCGGCCGGAACGTCAGCTTGTACAGGTAGGCCCAGAGGCTCCACCGCGGTCCTCCGAGGGCCGCACCGGCCAGGACCACGGCCACCAGCGCGACGAGCAAGGGCTGGCCGAGCATCACCCCAGCGGCCAGGGCAGTGCCGGTCAGGGCCTGGCCGAACCGAGGCATGCGCGGGTCGATCCCATCGGGACAGGTCATCACCTCCCGGCTCGACGTCCCCTATAAAAGATTCTAGGTTCGCGGCAACGCGATGCCGCGGCGCCTGGGACCCGGAGCGCCTGGCACTGAGTGCACCTGGGACCATGGCCCAGCGTTCTTATACCCGGTGCCCGCAGAAACCGAGGTACCATGAGGAAGCTTGCGACCTTCGCTGCGGTCTTCTCGCTGAGCCTTCTGTGCTTCGCCGCGGTCTACTCGGCCAGCGCCCAGACCCAGCAGCTCCCCGACGTCCAGCCCCCGTCCAGCGACGACGGTGGCCTCGTCGACGCCGATCCGGGGGAGGTCGTCAGCGACCCCAACTTCAGCATCGGCCTCGCTGTCGGGGCGGCCGGCGCCGGCTTGGCTGCCTGGCTGGCCTTCCGCGGTGGCGCCAAGTTCGTCACCAAGGACAACGTCCTGGAGAACGACACCCGCTCCGAGCTCTACGAGTTCCTCGAGGAGAACCCCGGCACCCACCTTCGGGGCGTCGCCGAGGAGCTCGATCTGTCGACGACCAACGTCCTCTGGCACCTCCGCAAGCTCGAGGACGCCGACCTGGTCCGGTCCGAGAAGCAGGGCGGCTACAAGGTGTTCTACCTGATCGAGGGCGGCCAGCAGGGCAAGCGCGAGGCCATGGCTCACTCGGTCCTCCGCAACGACAACGCCCAGAGCATCCTGGAGTACGTCTCCAGCAACCCGGGCAGCCACCAGCGGGCCATCGCTCGTGCCTTGGATGTCAACCACGGGACGGTGCGATGGCACCTGAAGAAGATGCTCGACACCGACCTGGTCCTCCAGGTCCGACGCGAGCACGCCATCCAGTACTACCTGACCGACCTGGGCGCCAGCATGCTCGGCGAGGAAGCGCCGGTCCAGCCGGCCACCGCGCCAGCCGAGGGCGACCAGGCCACCGCGTGATCACACCTTCTACACCGTCGGCCGGGGGACCGGTCCGACCCTCTTCTTGACCCCAGCGCGAGCCAGGCGGTTGCTTGGATCCCGTCGCTCGGGGTGGCGATCTCGAGGCGGTGAGCTTCCAGCAGGCCCGGCGCGAGCGGGTCCATGGGACCCCTTGCACCTGGGTTGGCTGGTCCCCGTGCTCCCCCAGGCCGCAGTGGCCCTGCCCCATAGGCTTTAAACCAGGTCCTTGGGAGGTAGGACCATGGGCCAGCGCGGTCGGGGCGACGAGCGTCCCTCCATCGAGGAACGCGTCGAGGAGCTGCAACGTGTCGTCTCGCTCCTCGTCTACAAGCTGGACAAGGACTTCGGCGTCACCCTCGACTTCTCACCGCGTTCGATCGCCTACCTCGACGCCGTCCTGGCCGAATCCCGACGGAAGGGTGGGAGCCTGGCACCCGGCCTGTACCTCTCGGTCGGTGGGTACATCGGCGAGACGTTGGTCAGGAACTACGGGGGCGACTGGACCGACATCGACGGTCAGCTCTGCGTCGAGCTGGAGGGCAGCGCCCATCGGCGCTACCTCCGGGTCTTCGACTGGGTCCATCAAGCCTACGAGGATCCGCGGACCAAGAGCCTGACCTACCGGATGCAGGCGCTTGCCGGGTTGGACAGCTGGGATCGGTCGACCGGCGCGGCCAGCGCGTGACCGAGCCTGCGATCGCCGGTCGGCTTCCGCCGGCCTGGGATGACGGTCCGTACCTCAGGCGACCTGCCCGAGCCCCTCGAGCTGCTGGGGCGGACGGGCGGAGAGGACCTCCTTGGCCCGGTCGGTGAGCCGGTAGGTCGTCGTCCGGCCTTCCTTGGCATCCTGGAGGATCCCAGCCTCGGCCAGGCGGGACAGGTGCCAGCGGGCCGTGCCGTGGTTCACGTCGAGGGCCCGGGCGATCTCCCGCTGGTGCGAGCCAGGGTTCTCGGCGACGTACTCGACCACGGCCTGAGCGTTGTCGCTCTGGAGCTGGGCGGCCATCAGGCACTGCTCACGCAGGATCCTGCCGCCACCCTTCGGGTAGTACATGCGATAGCCGTTCTCCTTGATCTCGCCCACGAGCCCAGCCTTGACCAGTTTGTCCAGGTGCCAGGTCGCGTTGGTCGTCGAGAGGTCCAGGGCATCCGAGATCCGGCGCAGATGTGCAGATCCGGTCTCCCAGAGGAAGCTGTGGATCTCCTCGCGCGTCGGGTGCTCGAGGACGTTGTCGCGGGTCACATGCTTGGTGCCTGCGGCGATCAGGGAGGTGAAGGCGAGCCCGGCAGCGAAGAGGTCGAGGCCGGGGACGCCAGGGGTGGCGTCAGGCGTGGCCGAGCCAGGGGCCGGAACGCCCGGGCTCCCGTCGCCGCCCTCCTTGAGAACGTCCTCGACCTGGTCCTGAACCTCGCCGGTGCTCGCGGCGACCCCAGCCAGTAGCATGACGCTCGCCAGGGCTACCACGATAAGCCATCGCATGGAGGAAGCGACGATTCACCCTATAAAAAAGTTTCTGGTGCTTTCCTCAAATTGAGCGCTTGCCGGCCTAGCGGCTGGCCAGGCCCGTATCGTCCACGCGGAGGTCCCATGCGGCCCCTGCCGGCCGTGCTGGGTGTTTCTCGACCCGTAGACGGCGCCATGGACCGTCCAGCATCTCCAGGGCCAGGATCACGTCCGAGGCGTGCTCCACAGCGGGACCTCCCAGCGGCCGGTGGCGGCCCCCCTTACCGCGCACCTGGTTGGTCACCA
Organism: uncultured Thermoplasmatales archaeon; assembly: GCA_964464425.1. Lineage (GTDB taxonomy): Archaea > Thermoplasmatota > SW-10-69-26 > SW-10-69-26 > SW-10-69-26 > CAYXGD01. Next base: position 1,982 of record CAYXGD010000009.1, on the reverse strand, counting down.
GGGCCACCCCGCCGCCATCCCGGGCACCGGCGCGGAGGCGATGAAGCTGGCGCAGCACCTGCCGGAGCGCGTCGGTGCTGGCCATCTGCTCGAACCGGTAGAGGTAGGTGAGGCTGTCCAGCAGCACGGCGCGGACCTTCCCCTGCCCAAGCAAGCTCGCGGCGCGTTGGACGGCCTCGCCCTGGCCGGCCATATCCGCCGGTCTGGCCACCAAGAGGCCGTCCCGACGGTCACCGAGGACCGCCCGCAGGCGGCTGACGTGCGGCCGCTCGGGCAGGATCAAGGCTGCCGGCCGGACCGTGCGGGCGAGCGTGAGGCCCACGGTCGTCTTGCCGGCGCCCGACGGGCCATGGACCTGGACCAGGCTGCCGGGCGGCAGACCACCCCAGGCGTCGTCGATGGGCTCGATCCCGCAGGCCAGCGCCGCGTCCACCCCCCCGCCTCGGCGGCCGGGGGCAAGAGGCTTCTCCGGCGGCCACGACCGGGCCGGTGGCGCCTGCCGGACACCCCCGCCGGACCTCCGGCCATTCATATACTCTTCCGGTGGGTTCGAGGGGTGGGACCGACGGTTTATTTGGTCGCGCGCTCCCATGTAGATGTGTGCCTGCCCCGGTGATCGCGGTCGCCACGCAGGACTTCGAGGTCTACCACGATCTCGTCAGGTACCTGCGGGCCCACGAGGTGCCGTTCGAGACCCTGGCCCCCGACCAGCCTGTGCCAGGCCACATCGACGTCGTGATCACCACGGACGAGGAGGCCGAGGCGATCGCGCACCCCGCGGTCGTCGCCTTCACGACCCCGCACGGATCGGTCGAGGAGGCCATGGGTCACCTCAAGGGCGTCGGGGACGTCACCCATCTCGTCATCGGGATCGACCCCGGCGAGCGGCCCGGCGTGGCCGTGCTCGCCGATGGGCACATCCTCTCCTCCCGCCAGGTCGCCGACCCCGCCCGCGTCGTGAGCGTGGTCGAGGCCACCGCCGACCGTTTCACGCAGGCCGAGGTCATCGTCCGGGTCGGTCACGGCGCGGCCACCCTGCGCGACCGGATCGTCAACGGGCTCCTCGACGCAGGCTTCTCGGTCGAGCTCGTCGACGAGACCTCGACCAGCCCTCCGCGACGCCGGCTCCATGGGGAGCGCGACCAGGTCGCCGCGAGGACCATCGCGCTGACCCCGGGCATCCCGATCTACAGCCGCCGCCGGATCGACGTGCCGCCCGGCGAGCTCAGGGAGATCCAGCGCCGCTCCAGGATGGCCGCCCAGGGCGAGGTCACCATCTCGACGGACCTGGCCCGGAAGGTTGCCACCGGCGCGCTCTCCCTGGCCGAGGCCATCGAACGCCAGCAGGCCAAGCAAGTCGGGCGCAGCTGATGGCCTCCCTGGAGCTCGAGCCGATCGACGAGCTGGATGCCGTGCGCCAGCTAGCCGGCCGGATCTACGCCGACCCCGTCAACCGGGCGGCCACTGGCTGGTTCGACGAAGCGGACAAGGCCGAGGCGATCGAGGCGCTCACCGGGCTTTGGGAACGCCGCTTCGAGGCCGGCTGGACCGTCCACCGCATCGTCCACGAGGGCGAGGCCGTCGGGCTGGCCGGCCTCGGGCCACTGGACGAGCCCGACGAGCCGCCGGGCCTGGCCGTCTACCTCCTCGAGGCCGGCCGAGGACACGGCTGGGGGACCGAGATCGCCCAGCGGCTGGTCGACCGGGCCCGGAAGGCCGGCGTCGAGCGGATGGAGACGGTGGCCCACGGCGGTAACGTGGCCTCCCATCGGATGCTGGCCACCGTGGGGTTCCAGGTGGCCGGTCCGTGCCAGGCCGAGTGGGCTCTCGGGTCCGACGAGCCCTGGATCACGTTCGTCAACGAGCTCGACGGCTGACGGGCCCGTTCGGACCGGCGGCCCCCGGCGAAACCTCTATAGCCGAACCGCCGGTAGGGGGCCTCCCGGAGCAGGAGGGTGGCCAACGGTTCCCACGCCTCGCGT
>CAYXGD010000008.1:0-23581 GCA_964464425.1 uncultured Thermoplasmatales archaeon | reverse complement strand
AGCTCGGCGAGGCCCCGTAGGGGTGGCTGTGGTCGTGGTTGCCTTGGAGGAAGAGATGCTGGCGGTCGATCCCGGTGCTGTCGACGACGAGATCGGCCACGCGCTTGTGGATGCTGTGCTGCATGAGGTAGAGGTCGGTCTTGACGATCGCGAACCTCTCCCCGTCGGCGCGCTCGATGACGAAGGCCTTGGCCATGGGGTGATCGTGCCAGCCGTCGCCGGGTTCGGCGAGCGTGGTGTACGGGTAGGGCCCTTCGTCGACGCTGGTGCCGGCCTCGGTGCCGACCTGGCCGGGTTTGGCGCCGGCGCGGAAGGCCGTGGTGGCCTCGCCGACGCCGACCCGGAGCTCGCCGGGGGTCTGGCGGTCGTGGAGCAGGTCGTCGAGCTGGGCGCGTGCCTTGTCGTAGGGCTGCCCTGCGTCGGTCACGGGACCGGTCTGGGCGGCCAGAGCCGGCAGGCCAGCGATGGTCCCGAGCGTGACGAGCAAGGTGAGCAGAAGCGTGGTCGAGCGGTTCATGGGATCGCCTCCGGAAGGCTGAGCCTCGGTGAGCCTCCCGGTGGGGCATCCGGGCTGGAAGGGAAGAAGGTTGGCCTGCCCCAGGAGTGGGGGTCAGTCGACCAGGAGATGACAGCCGAGCCGCCGGGACCAGGCCTGCCGGTCGCCGGCCTCGAGGACGGCCTGCTGCTCGGCCAGGACCCGGGTGGTCTCGGTTTCCAGCTCCAGCAGGGCGTGGAGGACGAGGGCCTCGGGGGTCGAGGGGGCCAGGCCCGGGGCGTGCCGACGCCGCGGTCTGGCCAAGATCAGGTGCCGGAGGTGCCGGACGCGGTCGGGGTCGAGCCCGGAGAGCTCCCCGGCGACGGCCTGGACGATCCCGTCGCTGAGGGCCCCCAGGCCGACGAGGTGGCCCTGACGTGTCCGGCGGATGGCGCCATCCCATCGCAGGGCCTCGATCTGGCCGACCTCGGCCAGGAGGACCCCGGCGGTGAGAAGGTCGCGGTCCAGGGCCGGGGAGACCTGACAGAGCGGGCCCACCAACTGGACCAGGCCGTGCACACGCTGGACCAGCCCGCCCAGGCAGGCGTGGCGGTCGCGGGTGCCGCCGGGCGCCTCGAGCAGGCGGCCCTGGCGCGGCTCGGTCTCCCAGACCCCCAGGCACACGGCCTCCAGGGTGGGGTCCTGGAGGCTGCGGGCGGTGGATAGGAGCCGGCGGGCCCGGGCGCGCGTGTCGCCGGGAGCGCGGGGGACGAACGCGGTGGGCTCGATCAGGTCGGGATCGACGGGCTCGGGGGGCTGGTCGAGGCTGAGCTCGAGCTGGTCCCGGTACTCGTTGACGCGAGCACGCACCCGGAGCACGTCGCCGGACGACAGGGCCTCGTACTGCTGGCGGACGGCGGCCTCGTCGGGGCCCTGCCAGACCTTGGCGGGAAGCTCGCCGGTGGCGTTGCCGAGGACGAGCGTGTAGTAGTGGCCGCCTTGGTACCGGGCCATGCCGCGCTTGGAGCGGACGGCCAGCCGGCCCTGGAGGTGCTGGCCGGGCATCAGGTCGGTGAGGTCGAGCACGGCGGTCAGCCCATCCCCGGAGGGTTAGCGGTTGTCCTGACGCAGCGACCGGTCCGGGGGTTCGGGCCGGATCGGTGGCGTGGCGCGGAGGGCTACCCACCCATGCCGCAGGCGCCGGGAGGAGAAGGGCGCCGATCCCGAGGGGGGCCCGATGCTCGGGACCGGCGTACGGTGCGTGGGACCGCTCGCCCGCATCATGGGTTCGGTCAAGGATAGCCCTTGGCCCGAACACGGTCCCAGCCACCGTTTCGTCCCAGCCCGGTCGGATCACGAGGCCCGGGTCGCTAGGTGATCGTGTAGGTCACGGGCTGCCGGGTGTGGATGCCGTAGCTCGTGCAGGTTGCCACCAGCTCGGCGGTCACGGTGGCGGTGCCACTGGCCGCCTTGTCCACCTCGACGACGTGCTCGAGGGTCTCGGACGCCGCGAGGTTGATCTGGGCACCCGTGACCCTCAGGTAGGTCGCGGTCGCCGTCTGGCCGTCGGTGTCGAACCGGACGACCTCGTCGAGCACCCCGGTGCTGTCCTCGCCACCGAAGGCGTAGGCGTGGTCCCCGTCCCAGATACCTGAGAGACCGGTCCTGGCGGTCGGTAGGGTCGCTGCGGCTGACGACGCGGTCTCGGTGGCCGGGTCGAAGGTCACGATCGCGTCGGTGGCGCCCAGGGCGGTGGTGCCACCGAGGACATGGGCGATGGACCCGTCCCAGACGGCGGCGGTCGCGCCGGTGGCCGTCGGCAGCGTGGCGACGGTGGTCACCGTGTCGGTGGCGGGATCGTAGCGGAGGATCTCATCGGTCGGGATCCCCAAGGGCCCGAGGCCGCCGAAGACGTAGGCCGCGCTCCCGTCCCAGATGGCGCTGGTGCCTTGGCGGGCGGTGGGGAGTGTGGCGGTCATGGTGGTCACGCTCCCCGTGGCCGGGTCGAACCGGAGGATCGTGTCGAGTTGGCCGCCCCCGTTGGCTCGGCCGCCGAACAGGTAGGCGTGGGTCCCGGTCCAGGCGGCGCTCGCCCAGGCCCTGGCTTGGGGTAAGAGGGGCCCGGGTTCTGTGACCGATCCCGTGGCTGGGTCGTACCGGATGACCTTCTCCTTGTGGTTCCCGTCATCGTCGCCCGGGAAGATGTAGGCGACCGAGCCGGTCCAGATCGCTGCGGACCTGTCGGCCTTCTGGGGGAGCAGGTGGCCGGTGTCGGTGACCTCCCCCGTGGAGGGGTCGAACCGGAAGATGGTGTCGCGTCCCTTCCCATCGGGCTTGCCGCCGCCGAAGATGTAGGCTTCGCTACCTGTCCAGACCGAGGCGGTCCGCGTCGTCGCCAGGGGCAGCGTGGGCCGGTCCGTGGAGAGCACCTCTTGATCGAACGTGAGCCGGAGGATCTCATCGAGGCTCCCGCCCGAACCGGTCCGGCCTCCGATGATGTAGGCTTCGCTACCCGCCAGGACGGCGCTTACGTCCCGGCGGGCCGAGGGCATGGCACCCGGAAGGGTCGCGAACGCGTCGGTGTCCGGGTCGTAGGTCAGGATGTCGTCATGGAGGGCGCCCCCCTCGTCGACACCCCCGGCCAGGTAGGCCATGCCGTCGTGCCAGACCGCGCCCATGTGGGCTCGCTTCCCGGGGATGGCTGCACCCATGGTGGAGAGCTTGGCGGTGGACGGGTCGAAGCGATGGACCTTGCCCTTGTGGGCGCCAGCGTCATCGCCGGTGAACACGTAAACGTAGGTACCGGTCCACACGGCGCTGTTGCCGCCGGTCTTCTCCATCTTCTCGCCCGTGTCGGAGATCGTATCTGTGGCAGGGGTGTAGGTGAGCACCTTGTCGTTGCCGTGCCCGTCGGCCTTGTAGCCGCCGAAGAGGTGGACGTCCGTCCCGTCGCCGGCGGCTGCGAGGTCGGAGACCGGCTCGGGGAGGACCGCCCCCATGGTGGTGACAGCCTCTGTGGCAGGATCGAAGCGCAGGATCGTGTCCAGGGGTGCACCGGAGGTGTTGGCACCGCCGAAGATGTAGGCGTAGGTCCCGGTCCAGACGGCCGCGGTACCCTCGCGCGCTGTTGGCAAGGGGGTGGAGAGGGTGGTCGTCGAGCCCGACCCTGGGTCGTACCGGACGATCGTGTCGACGGCGGTCGTGCCATCGTGTCCGCCGAACACGTACACGTGGGTCCCGGTCCACACGGCGCTGGTACCGTGCCGGGCCTGGGGGAGCGTGTCGGCCAGGACCGGCGATACGGGACCGGGACGGAGGGAGACCGTGGCAGCGTTGAGGCTGGAGAGGCCGGTGGTCGTGTCGACCTCGATCTCGATGGTCCACCCGCAGGGGCTGTCGGGAGCCTGGGTGGCGAGGACGTGGTCGTAGGTGTAGGTGGTCCCCTGGCTGGGAGGGCTCACGGTGGCGGTGGCTTCTGCGCCAGTGGCGTCGAGGGTGGTGTTCCCCGTGTCCCCGGCGACCATCTGGAGCGGGGCGGGGTCGGCGACGTCCAGCGTGGACGTCGAGGATGGGCCACGTAGGGCCAGCCCGGCGCCTGCGGTGGGGGTCAGCAGGAGGCAGGCGAGCAGGACCACGAGGTAGGGGAAGCTCGTCCCCTTGGGCGAGCCCCGGCGGGTTGAACCTTCGCTGGCACGTGCCTCCTGCACCTGTTGGAGCTTGGCCCGCATCGGCTTCCTGGCGTCCCAGAGGGAGATCGACAGGTAGGCGAGGACGAAGGCGGCCAACAGCCCCGTCTGGACGGCGGTAGGGATCAGCCAGAGGTACCCGACGTAGGGGATGACCTGGGCGACGCCACCGCGGATCTGGTCCTCGGGGACGAGGAACGAGTCAGAGGTGGGGTTGGCGTCCCCTGCGGTCCTGTGGTGGACGACGCCATCGTGGACCTCGGTGTCGACGATCCTGTGGACCTGGTTGTTGCCCAGGGGGCTCCGGTAGACGACGACATCGCCCACCTCGACGTCGCCGGCCTCGATGAGGACCAGGGATCCGGTGAGGATCTCGGGTTCCATGGAGTCGGAGGCGACGACGAACAGACTGGGTCCGAGGGCGGAGGTCAGCAGGGGCGCCAGGACGCTTCCGGCCAGGAGGACCAGGGCCAAGCGCGCCAGCCGGACCTTGGCTGCACCCCAGCTCGCGGCGTGCTCGGCTTGCTGGCGAGCCTCCTGCCGTGCCGTTTCACGTTTGGCTCGCAGGCTCTTCCCGATCTTACGTTGGCGTTCGAGCGCGGCTGCAAGCTCCGCTGGTGGTAGAACGCCACGTTGCTGGATGGTCTCCCGGAGAGCTTGCTGTCGGTCGACCGTCGCCCTGGTGAGCGCGTCGGCGTCGTCGTGGAGCAGGTGTCGTTCGAGGAGCAGCGACCCCGAAGAGCTCCGGCGGTCCCGGGGAGAGGGCCGCTGGCCCAGGGGCCGGGTCCTCGGGGGCTCGAAGAGGGCCAGGAAGCCGCCGAGGATCCGGGCGGGATCGGGGCCCAGCGGCTGCTGGACCGTCGTCTCGCCCGTCCGTCGATCCCCGTCGGCTGCCACGCTCGGACCTCCCGTGTCGCTCTCAAGCGAAGACGATGCTCGACGGGCGCACGCTCACGGTGGCCGACTCCGTCGTCTGGTCGGCGGGGAGGGTCATCGAGATCTGGACCTTGGTGGTCCCCTGGGTGCAGGCCGTCGAGGCCTCCGTGCTCACCGGATCGGTGAGATCCAGGACGGCGCAGACCTGCGTGTCCCCGTCGGCGGTGGGGGCTGTGGACCCCGTCCAGAGGCGCGCGTGGAGGGTCGTCGGGGTCAGGGTGCCGGAGAGGGCCGTGGAGATCTCCAGCTTGTAGGAGCTGACGGAGGCGTCCTTGGTGATCGTGACGAGATCATCGACGGTCACGGTCCCGCCGGAGAGGCCGTTGAGCGTGAGGGTGTAGGCGGCGCCGTTGTCCCCCGTCGAGAGCGCCGACGCGAAGCCGGCAGATTGGGCCGCGCTGTGGTCAGCGCCGGCCGAGAACGTGATCGGCGGCGATTCGTTGACGTCAGCGGTCGTCGTGGACTCCGGCCAGATCACGTCGATGCCGGCGAAGGCGACCGCGGGGCCGGCCACGGCGATGCCGACCAGTAGAGCCGTCAGGACGGCGCTCTTCACCTTCTCTCCGAGCGGTAGCGTTGACATCTTTGCACACCTTCGGCTCCCGGCGGTGGCCGAGACCATGGGTGAAGCCCGGCTCGGGGGGCTTCCAGGTTCGCTAAGGAGCCATGGGGCTCGTGGCCTGGGTCCCGTAAGGGGCCACCGGGCCCGAGGCCCTCCGCCCATGGAAGATGTTCGACTCGTTCAGGCTGCTTCGGGCTCGGCGTACCAGTCGGCCATGGCGTGGTCGCGATGCCCTGGCTCGCCGGCGGCCTTGCGGAACCCCTTGGCCAGGCCACCGCCAGCCAGGCCAAGGTCCTCGAGATCGATCTGGTCCTGCCAGACGTGCTTGCAGTCGCAGTCGACCCGGTCGAAGACGCTGATGTCCCCGGTGAGCTTGTGGGCGTCGATGGCCCGGAGCACATCCTCGTCGCACTGGCCGCAGTTGTGGGCACCGCGGGCCTGGCCGCCGGCCACGACGTCGGATTTGAAGTGGCAGTCTAGGTGCTCATCGACCTGCTTGAGGACCTCGACGACGCTCCATAGCCACGGCGGGCTGTACTGGCCGGCCTTCCAGACCCGCTCGGTCAACGTGTTCTTGTGGATGCTGGTCGGGTTGAAGCTCACGGCTTCGAGCGCGGGGAACCCGGCCACGCGCTCGGCGGTCAGCACGGCCTCGTCGATGGCCTCCTTCTCGGTCAGGAAGGTCGGCTTGACCATGACGTAGCACTTGAGCAGGGTGTCGTGCTTGTCGGCGACCCGGCAGGCGTTCTCGAAGTCCTCCAGGGTGAACTCGTTGTTGACCGAGTACTCCAGGACCTCGGGGCTGGAGGCCTCCATGCCGATGCCCAGGGCGAACTGGCACCCATCGGGCAACCGGTCGCGGAGGTCGGCCAGACGCTGGTCGGTGACGTGGTGGGCCTGGGCCTCGGACTGGAACCGGACGACACCGTCGGGGACCCGGTCGAGGATCCCGCGCTGGGCCTCCTCGGCGACCTCGGTCTTGTCCAGGAACGAGCCGCTTGTGTAGAGCTTGATGACGGTGTGGCGGTCGAAGCTCTCGAGCGCGTGCTCGAACTGGGCGACCAGGTGCTCCGGTGTGATCTTCTTGACGAAGCTGTCGTTGACGTACCCGCAGAAGCTGCAGCCGCCCTTGATGGCCCAGGTGCAGCCCCGGGTGCGCAGGATGACGGTCAGGGCTTTGTGGTCTGTGCCGTCGATGACCTCGGTCTCGGTCCAGACCCGGCTGGGCCGGTCCGGGTCGTCGTCACGCTGACGCAGCTTGCGGCTGTCACGGACGGCTTGGTTGAGCTCCTCAAGCATGGTGACGCACCTCCACGCAGGGACCGCTGGTCATCGGACCCATCTCGGGGCCCGGGGCCACGGCCCGTCCGGTGCCGCGGTAGTCGCCGTCGTGGACCAGGGCGACCTCGTCCTCGACGCGGATGCCGGGGGCGGCGTGCTTGACCCCTGGGGCGAAGACGGTCCCCTTGGGGTGGAAGTCGTCGATCTCCACATCGTAGGCATCGGTGGCCTGGTGGAGCCGGCGGCCGCCCTCGGTGGTGAGGGTCAGGTTACCCCGTTCGGGGCGCAACATGGCGATCTGCTCGTCGTCCTGGGTCAGGATGCGCAGGTAGGGGTAGCGGCCCTTGATCTGGGCGTCCTCCATCAGGACGTCGCCGACGCCTTGGCCGAACTGCCAGTCGGCGCGGCTCCGCATGTGCTCGAAGAAGAGGTCCTGGCGGGCGGTGGCATCTAGACCGGCCACGGCCTCGGCGACCCGGTCGGCAAGATCGGCCAGGCGCTTGCCGTCGGTGACGTGGGCCTCGGCCGGCCCGGTGATGACTGGATCGTCGAAGAGGTCCTCGACCAGCTCGACCTCCTCGGGTGGGAGGTGGAGGATAACGTGCTCGTAGGCGCCGGTGTCGGCCAACGCCTGGAAGGCCTGGCGGACGGCCTGGCGTTCCTCGGGGTACCAGGTCCCTGTGACCGGGATGTCGTAGTGCTGGGCCGGGTACTGGTGCTCGAGCTCCTCGGGCACGGCGCCGATGGGGCTGGTGAGCGTGACGACGTGGGTCCGGCCCATGCCGTTCTTGTTGATCGCCGGCCGGATGCGCTGGTGGGTCGGGCTGTTCTCGTAGGGTTTGGTGGCCGAGCAGGGGAGCACGACCAGGACCTTGGCCTCTCGAGGCGGTGTGTACCGCTCGGCCAGGCGATCGACCCATCGGGTGATCTCGGCTCGGCCCAGGGCCTCGCGGCTGGTGACCGGCATCTCGCGCTGGCGGAGGATCGGGGTGCGGGTCTCGAAGAAGCCGGCGTGGTCGGTGTCGAGCCGGCGCAGGACGGCCAGGTGCTCGGGGCTGGTGTGGGCCCGGGCCTCGACCAGCTCGCGCAGGGCGCCGGTGCCGATCGCTTGGCGGACCCGGCGGGCCTCGGCCTCGGCGACCCAGCGGTTGTGCTCGACGAGGAGCCGGCGACGCCAGCCCTTGGCCTCGGCCTCCCGGCAGGCCTGGCAGGGGCACAGGCGTTCGTGGATCTCCTCGACAGGTAGCCCGCCGTCGGGGGTCAGGAACGTACCCTGGAGCCCCTCCATGAGGGGGGCCAGCCCGTCGAAGATGTCCACACCGGCGTAGGCGGCGATGGCCATCTGGTCGGGTCGGCCCAACCCGGGGAGGTACAGGATGGCGTTGGGGCCGGCCTTGTCGCGGGCGGTGGTCAGGTAAGCGGGTAGACGCCAGGGGTCGTCGGTGACGAACCGGGCGCCGACCAGGACCGCCAGGCCGTCGTGGCCGGCCAACGCGTCGGGGCGGTTGGCGATCTGGAACCCGCCGGCCGGGCTGGTCAGGTCGTCGGCGGCCTCCTGGAGGCTGGAGCCGGCGGCCCCCGGGTAGATCAGGCCCTTGGGGAGCACGCCCTCGCCGTCCCGGGGCTTGCCGGGGGTGAAGATGGTGCCCTGGACGACCAGGCTGGGCAGGGTCGGGTGCTGCTCGCGGGCCAGGACCAGGCCGGCTTCCTCGGGGGCCGGGTAGCGGTCGGTGTGGACGTGGGCCACGGTGGGCAGCTGGACCTGGCCCTGGTCGGTCTCCCAGGTGGCCAGGCGGGCAGCAGCATCTCGGGCCTCGACGTCCAGCATCACCCTCCGGGAGCGGGTCCCCCTTTATATCCGTTAGGGGGCGGCGTCGCGAGGCCTGGGTGCTCCAGCGATGGTCCGATGGCCAGGGGCCCCGAGGCCGACGGCAGGTGGGTCGAGGTGCCGGTCGAGGGGGGTTCGGAGCGGCCCCCGGCCCCGAGCAGGGCGGTGAGCGGGTGCCAGGGATCGGTGTGCCCGGGACCGTGGGGGTGCTCCTGGTCAGCGTGATGGCGAGGATGAGATGGGGGGCGCGGGCCCGGAGAGAGGGGGCAGGGGGAAGCAGGTAAGCGCTGGGGGGACCCCGGGCCCGCGACCAGGCCCATCATCCAGCGGCCCGGATCTCCGTGCTGAGCTGCTCGAACCCCGCGACCATGCGGGATGCCTGAGCATCCACGATGCGGGGGATGAGCATCTTGGTCGGGCTCAGCTTGGCGACCGGACGTGCATGGGATGGGCGGGACACGTGGTTCACCTCGCGGGCTCTGGCCCGCAACCCTCCATGTCCGCTGGCGCGAGTATCAAGGGTTTGGCACAGGCGTCGAAACAGGCCCCCTGCCTCCTGAGACCCGCTGGGAGGTCGTGCGCAGCCGGCCCGGGAGGACCGTTGGGTTCAACGCCCTCGCCACACACCCTTTAGATAGGGAGGCTCGCAGAGGAGCCATGGTGACGCTCCGCGTGGTCCTCGTGGGCCTGCTCCTGATGGTCTCCGGCCTCGCTGGATGCCTAGCGGGCTCCGGGGATCGCCCACCCGGCCCCGCCGACGACGGCGAGGGCGCGTCGCACCCCGCGCCAGGCTGGCCACCCCTGGAGAACGCTGACCTACGACCCGGCATCAAGGTGGGGCCAGAGCCCGAGGGCGGTGGATGCACGACCAACTTCCTCTTCTCCAGCCCGGACAACCGGACCCTGTACATCGGCACCGGCGCTCACTGCCTGGTCGGGTACGAGGTCGGGGACCGGGTCGTGATCGCTGCGGGCGCTGCCGAGGGGACCCTGGTGTACTGCAGTTGGGCGACCGTGTTGGGATCCGACACGTGCGAGAGCATGGGTGGTCCCATGGGCACGGTCCCGGTGACCGATCGCAGCGGGTTCGAGAACGACTTCGCGCTCATCGAACTCGATGCAAGGGATCGGGGGCGGGTCCACCCGGCGGTGTTCGCCTGGGGCGGCCCGACCGGGCTCGAGACCGACCCAGCGGTCGGTGACCGCGTGCTGACCTTCGGCAACAGCACGAACCGGGACGCCGGCCCCCTGGGTCAGACGCCCCTGGACGAGGTCGATCCCCGGGAAGGCTACGTCAAGTCGACCTCCGAGTGGACGACGTTCGTCCAGATGGCGGGTCCCAGCATCGGTGGGGACTCGGGCAGCGCGGTGCTCACCGGGGACGGCAAGGCCCTGGGCGTCATGCAGACGGTCGAAGCCGGCGACAACGGGGTCGTGAACCTGGACCGCGCCCTGGCTTTCCTCCACGAGCACACGGACCTCCAGGTCGAGCTCAAGACGTTCAGGACCCTGGAGGACCCGATCCTCCCAGAGCCGACCACGGACCCGATCGACGACCTGAACCTCACGGGGCCGTAGCGCCTGGGTCGTCCTCCTCAGCCAGCAGCGCCCGGGCCAGCTCGCTCCGGTTGAGCACGTCGCCCTCGTCGGCCAGGGCCAGGTTAGCGTCGTCCTCCTTGCGCAGCACGATCTCGGCCATCCGCTCGTCGATGGTGCCCGGGGTCACGTAGAACTCGACCTGGACGGGCCGGTCCTGCCCGATGCGGTGGACCCGGTCGATGGCCTGGCGGTGGACGGCGGCCGTCCAACCCAGGTGGACGAAGAGCACGTGCCGGGCACCGACGAGGTTGAGCCCGACGCCGCCTGCTTCCATCTGAGCCAGCAGGACCTGGGGGCCTTCCGGGTCGCCGAGCTGGCCGGCGATCTGCTCGCGCTTGGCCGGGGGTGTCGAGCCGTCGATCCGGGCCGTGATGTCGCCCAGCTCGTCCTCGAGCTCGTCGAGCGGGTCGAGGTAGTGGCTGTAGACGACGACGGCCTCGCCGGCATCGAGGAGCTCCTGGACGCGGTCGAGGATGAGCGGACCGCGAGCCTCGATCAGATGCTGGCGGAGCCGGTGGATCTGCGCGAAGACCTTGACCTCGCTGGTGGCCTTGGCCAGGACCTCGCGGGCCTCGTCCTCCAGGGCATCGTAGGCCTGCCGCTCGGCGTCGTCGAGGACGTGGCGGTCGACGGTGACGGTCCGGGGAGGCAGGTCGTCGAGGACGTCGTCCTTGTGGCGACGCATCACCACGTGCCGGGTGGCCCGTTGCAGCAGGTCGGCTACGGCCTGGCGGACCCTGGGGTGGCTGCTCATGGTCCGCTTGTCGGCCAGCCATGTCTCCTCGAAGGCCTCCTGGCTGGCCCAGCGCGTGTCCCCGACGTGGCTCAGGAGCTGGTAGTAGTCCTGGAGCCCGTTGACCACCGGCGTGCCGGTCAGAAGCAAGCGCTTGCCCTGCGGGAGGTCCTTGACGACCCGGGCCCGCTGGGTCTCGGGGTTGCGGACCATGTGGGCCTCGTCCAGGATCAGCACCTCCCGGGTCTCGACGTCGGTGTGCCGCCAGTCGAGCAGGCGGACCGAGTCGTAGGTGGTGACCAGGAACCTGGACCCGGTGGCCTCGTCCCACGCCCGGCCGTGCCAGATGCTGGCCTCCTCCCCGGTGAAGCGCTCGATCTCAGCAGCCCAGTTGTAGAGGATGTTGGCCGGGGCGACGACCAACGCCCGCTGGTCGGTGGCCAGGACGGCGGCGATGGCCTGGACCGTCTTGCCCAGGCCCATCTCGTCGGCCAGGACGGCGTTGAGCTCGCGGCCGAGCAGGAAGCCCACGCCCTCGGCCTGGTAGTCCCGCAACTTGCCCTGGAACCCGGGGATCGGGTCGGGGACCTCGGCCATCGGAGGCTCCGTGGTCTCCTGGAGGCCGGCGACCTCGTGGAGCTCGAGCAGGAGGTTGCGGGCCTTGTGGAGGTGGTCGGGCGGGACGCCCTTGAGCATCTCGGAGACCTCACGCTTGACCGGGTCGGCCTCCTCCTCGGGCTCGTCCTCCTCGGCCGGGGCGAAGCGCTCGATGGCCCGGGTGAGGAACCGGACGTCGCCCTCGACCCGGTGCTCGTGCTTGGGATGCTCGCGGCCGAACCGCTTGAGCTCCCGGATCGCCTGCTGGAGGATCGCCCGGGTGTCGGGTTCCTTGCGGGCCATGACCACGGTCTCGTCGGGGTCCAGGGGCCGAAGGTCCTCGTAGCGCTCGGTCTTGGCCTCGATGTCCGCCAGGTCCGGTTGACCTTGGGCGGGGACCAGTTGGCCGCCCATCATCTTCAGGGTCGAGCGGAGCTTCTGGAGGCCCTCCTTGTCGCACCAGGCCTTGTGCTGGATGCCGTCGTGCTCGATGTCGATGGGGGCGCCGAGCTGCTTGAGGCGGTCCAAGGCGGCCTTGCGGTCGATCCGGCCGGCGTGGGCGACCTCCAGGCTCAGGCGTCCATCGACGAGCTTGTACTCCAGGTCCACCGGGGCCTCGGTAGGGAGGTCCGCTACTTCAGTCTGGGTGGTGGCTACAGGTCGAAGGACACGACGTAGTGGCCCACCGTGATGCCGTTGGCAGCCTCCTGCTCGAACGTGGCGGTGTACGTGCCAGGGGCCAGGTTGGGGTCGGCGACCTGGGAACCGTAGTAGGTCGTGAACGTCCCGCCGCTGAAGCAGACGAAGACCCCGCAGTCCCGCTCGACCTCGAGGACGGTCCCGTTGGGGGCGTCGATCCGTGCCGTCGCGGACCCCGCGTCGAACGAGGTGACCTGCTCGCGCTCGATCCAGAGGCCGACGGCCAGGGGCGAGAGCGACGTATCGAAGGCCCACTCGACGGGCTGCCCGCTGGTGACCTCGTGGCCGTCGCCCATCTCCATGGTGTAGCGGACCGGGGTCATGGTCGCGCTGGTCCCGTTCACCAGGATCCGGACATCGGGCGCGCCGGGTGGGACCAGGAGGATGTCGTCGCCACCGGCCGCGTCCTCCGGGAGGGTCGTCTCGAGGATCGGCTCGCCGGGGGACGCTCGGACACGTTCGACGCCGTCGGGGGTGTACCAGATGACCGAGATGGGGTCGTCGGTACGGGCGTTCTCGACCTGGACCCGTTGGCCGGGCTCGAGCGGGACCGAGACCGCGACCCCGGAGAAGGCGATGTCGTGATGGGCCATCATGTGGGCCTCCAGGGTGTACCTCGTCTCGGTGGCTGGCGGGAAGCCGAACCAGTTGATGACCGCCTGGATCGTCTCGCTACCGGGCAGGACGACGGCCTCGATGCTGTGGGTCCCGTCCTCGCTGCGCTCCTCCTCCATCGAGTAGACCGTGGCGTCAGCGGTGTCGAGGAACAAGAGCGGCGAGCCGCCCTCGGTCGTCAGCTCGACCATGACGTGGATCGGCAGGCCGCCCGGGCCCGGGGCCGGCAGGTCGATGCGTCGGGTCGAGTCGCCGGTGAAGCATCCACCGAGCATGCAGGCCTCCTGGGCCTGGTAGGTCCCGTTCTCGGTGACGCGCTCGACCATGGTCTCGTCGAGGCCCTCGTAGGTGGCGGCCGCCAGGCCACCGCCGCTGGTCCCGGTGGCTTGCCCGGGTCCGGCGCTGGGGCCGGATGGACCGTTGGACGAGGCGGGTTGGTCCCCAGGGACCGAGGCGGACTGGGTCGCTTCAGGCGTGTCAGCTCCGCCCACGCAGCCAGCCAGGCCGGCAGCGAGGAGGAGGAGCGCGAGCGTGACGGCGCGCATGGTGGCCACGAAGCTCCCCGCAGGGTACTTGAACCGTGCGGGACCCCGGGCGGGGGTCACGCCCGATGCCTCTGCCCTGCCGTGGCGACCGGTGCCGGGCCCCGTTGGCGGGTAGAGGCCGCCGCCTGCCGGCTCAGCTCGGCGGCTCGAAGAGCTGGTCGGGGCTCACCTCGAAGGTGTCGAGCACCAGCGTGCTCTGCTGGCCGCCGACCTCGATCATCACCGGGCTCGGCGGGGCCAGGGGTGTGTGATCGGCCTGCTGACCTTGGGTGACCAGCAGCAGCAGGTGCGACCCGGCGGGGATCACCGCATCCAGAGGTTCCAGTTGCATCTTGGCGGTGATCGTCTGCCCGGGCACGATGGGGTCAGCGGTCTCGTCACCGTCGGCGAACCGGAGGTCCATCTGGGTCCAGCCCAGCCGGGTCATCTCGTCCCCGTCGACGGCGTAGAGGAAGGCTGACAGGTGCCCGGTGGGACCCTGGGGCGTGACGCTGAGATGGAGGGGTGGGAGCCCGGCGATCCGGGTGTCCTGCTCGAAGGTCTCGGTCCTGAACACGCCGCAGGTGACGCACCGGATCTCGGTGACCTCGGTGGTGTCGGCAGGGGATAGGGAGGTGCCGGGCGTGGTGGGGCGGCTCGCCGTCTCGTCGGTGGGGTCCAGGCTGAGCTCGCCTCCGGGCTGGAGGTACCAGGTCTGGCGGGTCGTGTCGACCGGGGGCCACGCATCGCTGCTCCGCCACTGGCCGGTGCTGTCCTGGACCTGGACCTTGGGGCCCAGGTCGACGGTGGTGTCGCCCTTGAGCTCGTGGTCGAACCAGTGGAGCAGGATCTCGGCGAAGTCCAGCCGGCGCTGGGGGTCGTCGAGGTAGTCGCCGTCGGGCCAGGCATGCCCCCACTGGCCGAGCAGGTACTTGACGGTGAGATCGTGCTGCCGGTCGAGCTGGGTGACCCAGGGGAAGGCGTGGTGGGGGTCGACGTTCCAGTCCTGGAGGCCGTGGACGAGGAAGATCGAGCCCTCGTAGTTCTCCTCGACGCCGGGTCGGCTGTTGCGCTCGGCCCAGTAGCCCAGCGGGTCGCGCTCGCCGGTGGCCCCGGCGTGCAACGCGGCTGCGAAGCCCTCGTAGGCCTCGGGGCACAGGATGCCTTCGGCGGTGTGCATCACCGAGCGTCCCTCGCTGGGGTTGTCGAACCCGAACCCGTAGAGGTAGTAGAGCGCGTTGAGCAGCAGGGGGCCGCGGGACTCGGCCGTCCCGTTGGGGAACATCAGGTCGTAGACGTCGTTGACGCCGCTGATCGGCACGATGGTCTTGAGGTGCGGGTTGCCCTCGGCGGCGACCTCCCAGGGTGTCGAGCCGTCGTAGCTGACCCCGAGCATGCCGACGTTGCCGTTGCTCCACGCTTGGGTGCCCAGCCAGGTGATCGCCTGGTCCAAGTCGGCGCGTTCCAGCGGGCCCATCAGGTCGCTGCAACCGCCGCTGTCGGCGGTGCCGCGGACGCCGACGAAGGCCACCGCGTACCCGTGCTGGACGAAGTTCTCGGTCAGCCGCGGGCGGACCTCGTGCAGATCCTGGGGATGGAGCGGTGAGAGGTAGGGGCTGGCGAAGGCGATGACCGGGACCTGGGTGCCCTCGGGCACGTCGGGCCGGACGACGCCGATCTCGATGGCGGTCCCGTCGGCCTCGCTCTCCAGGTACAGGGCCTTACCGGGCAGCAGGTCGTAGGGGCCCGCCTCGAGGACGTGGCTGAAGGGGTCCTGATCGCTGTACTCCCCGGGGTAGACGTGGGTCCCCGTGAAGGCGGTCTCGGTGGTGTTCGCCTGGTCGAGCTCGTCGCCGGCCTCCTGGAGGCCCCCGATGCAACCGGCCAGCGAGGCAGCCAGCAGCACGAGGACCAACGCTCCCGCACGCATGGGAGGGTAGGGCACGGGGAGGGACATAAGGCCTCCCCTGGCCCGGGGGGTGGGCAGCTGCTCACGGCGGGCCCGGCGGGTGATCGAGCCGGTGGTAGGTGACCGTGGCGCTACCCTTGAACCGCTTGGCCACCAGCTTGGCCACGCCCTTGCGCACGATGGGCACCATCAGCAGGAAGCCGACACCGTCGGTGAGGACCCCGGGGGTCAACAGGAAGGCCGCGCCGACGAGGAAAAGCGCCCCGGCCAACAGCTCGATGCCGGGCGGTCGGCCCTCGCGCATGGCCTTGACGACCTCGAACCAGGCCCGGGGCCCCTGGACCTTGACGAGGGCCGCGCCGAGGAGCCCGGTGAGGACGACGATGCCGACGGTGTTCCAGAACCCGATGAGGCCGGCGATCTCGATGAGCAGGTAGACCTCGACCAGCGGCACCAGGATGAACAGGAGGAGCAGCCAGCCGAGCACGGGATCACCCGGGTTCCCACGCGGTCAGATGCAAGGTCCCCTCCTCGCGTTTCCAGGCTTCCACGCTCTCGTCGTCCTCCTCGGCCTTGAGCCGGCGCGAGGAGGCCTGCCCGAAGCCGGCGGCCACCAGGGCCTGAAGCCACTCGGCCTCGGAGAGCAGGTGCATCTGGACCCCGGTGAGCTCCGGCCAGTCGTGCGAGGCGGTGTTCTCCTCGTAGTAGTCGATCAGGATCTCGACGCGACCGTCGGGGGCCATGACGCGGCAGACCTCGGCCAGGGCGGCTGCCAGGTCGCCGGCGTAGTAGAGGGCCTCCATGCTGAACGCGAGGTCGAAGGTCCTGTCGGGGAAGGGGAGGGCCTCGAAGCTGGCCAAGGCCAGATCCACGGGCGGACCATCGACCCGGCGGGCCCGGGCCAGCATGCGGGGGGCCACGTCGACGCCGACCGATCGGGCGCCCTTGGTGGCCATGTCGCGAGCGGCCCAGCCGATGCCGGTCCCGAGGTCCAGGAACCGTGCGCCGGGCTCTACGGGCAGCTGGCCCAGGAGATCGCCGGCGGTCTGGCGGTGGCCTTCCTCCATGCCCTCGCCTCGGCCGGCCTCGGCCCAGTCATCGAAGGTCCGGGAGACATCCCGGGTCTGGTCGGCGCTCACGCTGGAGCCAAGGGGGTGGTGGTGAAAAAGCTGCGGGGCCTAGCCCGGTTCCGTCATCCGGGGCTGCCGGGCGAACCTCAACCGGGAGGGACCGAAGAAGTCGCAGAGTGCACAGAGACCCAGCCCGAAGGTCGTGCTGTAGGCGACAACCCGGGAACGCAGAGGGAGCAAAGGGGAGCAGAGACCCGCGGAGGACCACCAGGCATCCCCATGCCTCGGGGGTCTTTGGGGGCGTCCCGTCGGCTCCCGGCCGGGCGTTCCTCGGGCTCTGCTTATCCTCGGCAGTCTCTGCTGCTCTGCGTTCTTGGGCGGCGTCCGCCACAGGCCAACAACACCGGGCCACGCACGCCTCGAAGCGGTCATCCTGGGTTCACGATACGCCGCTCGCCCACCGACCCCGCCGTGATCTCCGAACGTCTCGGGGGGTCTTGCGGCCCGGTGGCCCGTCACCGGATCTCGACCGTCTGGGTCTGCTGCTGGTCCTGGCTCCGGCTGCTCTCGACGGCGCGTCCGACGCCGTAGAACAAGCCGCCGATCATGAGCAGCGCGGCACCGATGCCGGCGATCGCACCACCGGCGGCGCGGACCTCCTGGCGTTCCTCGGCGTTGCGTTGGTCGGCGCCGCTGTCGCCGCCGAGGCCGAGGAAGCCCTCATCCTGGCAGCAGTTCTCGTCGCTGACCGCTTCGGGCCCGACCAGGGCGACCCCGCCACCGACGACGAGGACGATCGCGCCCAGGACAGCGATGACGATCCCTGTACCCATGCTGATGCCGGTCCAAGCCATGGTCTCACAGACCCGGGGGGAGGTATCAAGGTTCTCTGCGAACCGGTGAACGGTCCGCTGAGACGGGACCCGGCGCGGGTCGGTGGCCTCGAGCGGCTCTGGCTCAGGCCTCGCGCCGGATGACCTCGTCGGGATCGTGGTCCTTGGCGGCCTGGATCCAGGTCGTCACCCGGGCCTTGCCGATGACGTTCTTCTGGATGCTGACCATCAGCTCCTCGTCCTTGGCGTGGATCCGTTCGACGAGCTCGCCAGCGTCGGCCTCGGCCAGGTCCTCGATGGACATGACGCCCACGCGGGCGAGCAGCTCGGCGTACTGGGGGCCGATGCCGTCCAGGGCCATCAGCTCAGCCTGGGCCTTCCAGCGGCGGGTGACCTTCTCGGAGATGTCCAGGCGCTCGGCGACCTCGCTTGGGTCGGCCTGCCAGAGCTGCTGGGTGTCCTCGATGCCCATCGCGGCCAAGCCCTCGCCGTAGGTCTCGCCGATGCCCTCGAGGTCCTCGACCGGGTGGACGTCGCCGAAGGGGCCCGGCTCGCTGGTGACGGGAGCTTGCTCCGGTTCGGCCTCGGCGACGACCTCGTCGATCTCGGTCTCGGTGGCCGGGGTGTGACCGGTCAACGCGTCGATGGCTGCCAGGACAGAGCTGACCTCCTGGACCTTGTCGGGGCCCACGAGCACGACGGTCCGGCGCGTGGTCCCCTGCTCGCGGATCCGGACGCGGCAGACCATGTGCTCCTTGGTGGCGTAGACCAGGCGGACATCGGTCACTGGACCAAGCGCCTCGGAGATGCGGCTCCGGAGGCCCGGGGGCAGGTCCCTGGTCGCGGGCGTCGAGCGGCTGCGGCGCGTCCTGCTGCTCTCGGCCCGTCCCGTGATGGCATCGACCTTCCGTTGGATGGTCGGGATGTCCTCGGAAGCCTGCTTGTGCCAGCTCTCCTCGACGTACTCGGCGCCAGGCTGGAAGAGCTCCTGCTCGAGGCGCTCGCGCTCCTCGGGGGAGATCCGGCTCAGGCGGATCCGCCGAGGTGCGCCCTCGGGGCCGCCGTCGATGATCTCGACGTCCTCTGTCTCGGGCTCGTTACGACTCGATAGTTTCGATGACGACCTCGAACTCATAGGGATCCTCCTTCTCGTCAGGGGTGGTCTCAGGCTCGCGGGGGGGTGTCCAGTCGGCCTGGGTGCCGGCCAACTCGGCCAGCTTGCGGAACGCCTCCTCCGGGTCCGTGGTGGCCAGCCCACCGGTGGGCTGGCACAGGGCCTGGAGGCGCTCGGACGGTTCGATGGAGAGGGCCACGACGGCGGCACCGGCGTGCATGGCCGGGCGTACGGCCGACAGATCGTCCTTGGGGACGTCTGACCCGTCGGTCATGACGAGCACCGCGAGCGGGCCCTGGGGGGCGTCATCCAGCATCTCGACGGCTTGCTGGAGGCCCTGGGCCATGTCGAAGGTGCCCTTGGGCTCGACCCGGAGGATCGAGGCCCCGGCCAGCTCCTCTGGCCCTTGCAGGGGGATGGTCTCCCGGGTGGTGCCGCCCTGGACGACGATGCCAGCCTGGCCGATGAAGCTGCGGCCGTTGAGCAGCACGGCGTCGATCAGGCGAGCGGTGTGCTCGAACCGGGTCCCGGGCTCCCGCTTCTTGCCCATGGTCAGCGACGCGTCGGCGACGACGACCAGGGAGAGCGCGCCCCGTGTGACCGGGGGCGGTGCGTGGAGCTCGATCCGGGTGCCGGGTCCGATGGTCGCCCCCTCGGGTTCGACGAGATCGACCAGGGCGGTGGGCCAGCCAGGGAGGTGGATGTTCTTGCCCTTGTGGGCCGGCGATCCGATCAGGTGGCTGGCCAAGGCTCGCCCGAACCCGTCGGGGAGACGTGTGACCTGTCCGGTCTCGAAGAAGAGGGAGACCCGGCGTGCCCGCTTGGACATCAGACCGGAACGTGGGTCTGGGCACATAAGAGTCTTTCCTGCACAACGGTGGACCACGACCCCCTATGTGGGCCTACCACGGGGCCGTGGGGTGGCCCTGGCCGACACGCTGGACCCGGATGCAGGCCAGGCCCTCGCCACCGTAGCTCGCGTTCTCGACCGGGTCCCAGGAGAGCCCTAGCATGTTAGCCAGCCCCTTGAGCCGGGCTAGCGGCTGCTTGTCGCTGACCAAGAGGTAGCCGCGGCCGCCCTCGTCGGCCGGTCTGAGAAGCCAGGCCATGGTCTCGATGACGTCCCGGGTGACCTCGGCCCCGTCAGCCCCCCCGTCGAAGGCCCGGTTGAGCGGACCCTTGACCCGCTCCTCGGGGGACGTGGGCAGGTAGGGGGGGTTGCAGGCGATCAGGTCGAAGGATCGCTCCAGCCCTCGTGCCAGGGCCGTCTGGACGACCTCGACCTCCAAGCCGTTGCGCCGGGCGTTGCCGCGGGCCAGGCGGCAGGCCAGCGGGCTGACGTCGGTGGCCAGGGTGCGGCCACCGTCGCGGGCCATGACCAGGGCCAGGGCCCCGCATCCGGTACCGATGTCGAGGCACAGCTCGCCGGGCTGGGCATCGAGGTTGCCCGCGATGAGCAGGGTGTCCTCGGCCGGCTCGTACACCTCGCGTTCGGTCTGGAGGTCCAGGCCCAGCAGCTTCACGCCTTGGCCTATGGAGCGCTCGTACATGAACCCAGAGAAAGGCCGTCGAGCCTCGATGCCTCAGCCCTGGCGAGCCTCAGCGACGTGGTTGGCCACCTGGACCCACTGGTCGGGCGTCAGCTTGGCCGGGCGCTTGGTCTCCAACCCCATGGCCTCGAGCACCGGCACGGCCTGGTCCTCCTCGCGAAGGCTCCGGCGGAGCATCTTGCGCCGCATGGTGAAGGCGTGGTCGATCAAGCTCTCCAGGAGGTCCCAGTCGTGGACCTCGGGCGCCGGAGCCGGGGTCAGCCGGATGCAGCAGGAGTCGACCTCCGGTGGCGGCTGGAAGGCACCGGGCGGGATCCGGAAGAGGAGCTCGGTCCTGGCACGGAGCTGGGTCTTGACCGAGAGCCGCGAGTAGTTGCTGTCGCCGGGCCGGGCGGTGACCCGCTCCCCGAACTCGCGCTGGACGGTGAGCACGGCCGAGGTGTAGTCCGTCTCGAGCAGCCGGAAGAGGACCGGCGAGCTGATCTGGTAGGGGAGGTTGGAGACCAGCTTGTCGAAGGCCGGCCAGTCGATCTCGGCCGCGTCGCCCTCGATCAGGTGGAACTCCCCAGGATCGGGGTCCTCGAAGCGTTGGCGGAGGCGGAAGGCCAAGCCCCGGTCGAGCTCGATGGCGACAACGCGGGCGCCGGCGTCCAGCAGGTGCTCGGTCAGCTCGCCGTGGCCGGGTCCGATCTCCAGGAGCTTCTCGTCAGCCTCGATGCTGGCGGCTTCGACGATGCGCTCGAGGTAGCGCTGGTCTTTGAGGAAGTGCTGGCCGAGGCGGGCCATCGATGGGCCACCTCACCGGGGACGATCAGCGGCGGCCGCCACGGTGGCGGTCCTCGCTGCTGGCGGGAGGTCGGACGTAGAGGTGGTACTTCTCCGAGGCGTCCTTGATCTCCTGCTCGATCCGGTTGGCGATGAGCTTGGCCGGCTGGTGGAGGGGGCCGACGCGCTCGTCGAGGTCCTCGAAGGACTCGAACGTGCCTTGCTTGCGTTCCTCCAGGATCGCCTTCATCAGCTTCTTGCCCAGACCGGGCAGGAGCTCGAGGACGTGCATGCGGGTCGAGATCGCGCCGCCCTCGTTGTAGATGTGGAGGAACTTCTCCTCGTTCTGCTTGACGATGTCCTCGATGACGTAGTGCATCTCGGACTGGGCGTTGTGGGTCATGTCGTCGAAGGAGATCCGACCACGGACGCGGTCGATCTTCTCGCGGTCGTCCTGCTCCTTGCCGATGTAGACCCGGTCGCCGACCAGGAGGTTGGCCCCGTCCTTGGGGATGAGCTCGAAGAGGACGAACTGATCCTCGCCGATGGCGTAGGCCACGGGCTCGCGACGGCTGGGGTCGTCGGGCCGCCCGTTAGGCAGATAATCGAGGATGTAAGCGTAGTCCTCCATGGACCGGGGCCTCAGTCCACGTATTCCAGGACGATGCTGATAATGGTGTCGGAGTCCTCGTCCGAGAGGTCCTGCCGGTCCTTGGCGAAGACCACCTCGACCTCGTCGTCGAACTTGGGGCCCAGGGACACGAGCTTGACGGCCTGCTCCTCGCTGACCCGGTCGAGCTCCAGCAGGCGCTCCTTGAGCTCCTTGGCTTTCTCCGGGTCGCCGATCCGGTCGAACGCCTGGGCGTGCTCGAAGGAGAGCTTCTGCTCGTAGGAGAGCTCCCCGCGCTCCTCGCGCTCCTTCTCCAGGAGCGCGCGGACCTCGGGGATGGTCAGCATCTCGGCGCCTTCGAGGGGGGATCCGTTGGTCACACGGATCACTCCTGGAGGACCAGGTGCTCGGGGCGGACGAAGAGGGTCTTGGGTTTCTTGCCGTCGCGGACGGCAACCTCGTAGGCGTCGCCCTGGCGCCCGCTCACGGTGCCGGTGACCCCGTGGAAACGGGGGTGCGGCATCCCCTTGTGGATGGCGCTGTTGATACGGACGCTCACCTTGTCCCCCTCGGAGAACTCGCGGAGGCTGTGGGTGATGGGCGGCATGCCCTTCTCGCGGACGCTCTTCCTCATGCTGGACCGCGTTCGGTTCCGCGGACCTTTGGAACGCTTCATTGGACCTCACTCCGTGGTGGCACTGTCATCCTCGATCTCGGGCGGGCCTTCGACGCTGACGACGTCCAAGGCGGTGCAGGTGGCCTCCGTGCCGACGATCTCGGCCACGGAGGGTTCCGTGCGGCCGTCGTCCCCGCTGATCAGCTCCTTGATGTAGAGGCCGGCGTCCCCCTCGACGAGGAGGCGGGCCGTCTTGCCGGAGCCATCGTGGGAACGGAGCTCCAGGCGCGCCACGTTGCGGTGGCGAACCTTGTCCGCCCGGCGATGCGAGACCCGGGAAGGCGTGCGCTGTGCCACCCGGGCGTCCGTGAGCATACGACAAGCCTTTAAAACTGTTTCCTCCGGGACGGGGTCCTCGAACGTCACATCGGCCTCGTAGACCTTGTCACCGCGGGCCTCCTTGACCAGCGGGATCGCGTCGGGATCGACGAAACGGAGGCTGTCGACCTCGACCTTCCCGTCGGCGTAGGCGTCGATGGCTTCCCGGAGCTTCTCCAGGTCAAGCGACCGTCGCTGGGGATCGACCAGCTCGATGACGAACGGGCGGCCCGTGCCGAGGCAGAGGGCGTCGACGTCCTCGCGGCCGGCACCGTGGAACTTGGACTCGGTCGCGCCCGCAGCTTCCCGGGCCGGTGGGGAGACGAGCTGCTCCACACTGATCTGGTAGCGCAGGCCCGTCTTGTCGCACTCGTAGCAACCGGTCCCGCGGCAGGCACGGCAGGGCCAGAACGTCTGGGGGATGTCCCGGACGAGCTTGCGGTACCTGCCGAAGATGCACAGCGACCTGTAGGTGAGCGTGACGTGGTCGAACCGGGTGTCGAGGACGGCGGTGACCTCTGGCCGCTGGAACTCGGCGTCCCAGCCGTGTCGCTCCCAGAGCCGGCGGCCGATCTCGCGGTTGAGCTCTGTGGTGATCTTGCCGGGGTCCTCGGTGCCGCAGGCCTCGAAGACCTGGGCTTCGCGCTCCTCGATGCCGGGATCGACGCGCGTACCGACCAGGTAGGTGGCGAACTCCAGGTCCTCGAGGGCGGCCTCGACGACGTCGGTCATCTGCTCGAGCCGGTCGAAGAGGCCCTCGCAGACGTAGCAGGCGTCGGGCTCGACGACGTCGAGGTCCCAGGCCTCGGCCAGGAGCTGGCCCCGCTCGTCGTTGCCCAGGCCGTGGTCGACCCGGGCCAAGGTCCGGCCCAGGCAGTGGTCGCACAAGCCTAGCTCTGCGGCGGCCTCGGCGACGGGGCGGTGCTCCGGCTCGACGATCGGGCGCTCGGCCACGGTGGCCGGGAACGGCTCCCGGTATATGGAGGTTGGCGGCGCTACGCAACCCATCCGCTGCGGACGGCCAGGCTCTAAGATGTTCGGCTCGGGTGCCAGCCCGCTCGTGAGGCATCGTCCATGTGGAGCAAGCGACGCACGATCTTCCTGACGTTGACCCTGATGGCCGCCGGCCTTGCGCCGCTGGCCGCTCAGGGCCACCAAGCCCAGAACCCGATCGTCCTGATCCCCGGCTGGCACGGGGACG
>CAYXGD010000007.1:0-24240 GCA_964464425.1 uncultured Thermoplasmatales archaeon | reverse complement strand
CCAGGCCCGCCTGGGGCTGGCGGTCGGGCGCGGTTCTGAAGGAGATCAGGCGCACACGCCGCCGAGGTCCACAGCCGTCAAAACCTTACCGGGGGCGGCGCGCCCTCCTCAGCCGAGCTCCTTGCGCATCGTGTACCCGCTGGCGGGCTCCAGCGTCGGGTACCGGTCGGGGTCTTCCGAGACGATCTCGTAGCCTTGGCTCTCGTAGAGCCCGATGGCGGCCTCGTTCTCGCTGTGGACGTAGAGCTCGATCCGGCCGCATCCCCGTGCCGTCAGGCGGCGCTCCAGGTCGGTGACCAGGTCGGCGGCGATGCCTTGGCCCCGGGCCTCGGGGACGACGTGGATCGTGTACAGCCGGGCCGGGTCGTGGTGGCCGTGGATGGCTGCGCAGTACCCGACGACATCGCCGTCGATCTCGGCGACCAGGTTGATCGCGCCTTCGTGCAGGAAGAGACGGTCGAGGACGATATCGTTGAACGCCAGCTCGGGCCCGAAGGTCTCCCAGTGCTGCCGGCGGACGGTGTCCCGGTCGTCGGGTCCCAGGGGCCGGATCGTGGCCGCAGCCATGCCCTCACCGGGCGGTGGCCCGCTCGATCAGCCGCTCGACACGGGTGCGTGCCTCGGTGACCGACTGGGGCTCGGGCATCACAGGCGTCCCCTTGATCCGCGCCTCGATGCGGTCGGCCAGCTCCCGGTGCCGGGGCAGCCCGTTGGTCGTCACCGTACCGTGCTCGGTCTCCAGGATGATCGACCCCCAGGCGCCGTCGTCCCGGGTCGTGTGGACGACGTGGATCTCGTCGAAGCTGAGCCCGAACGCCGCGCGCATCGGCCGGGGGAGGATGACTCGGCGATCGGTCAGCGCCAGGCCGGAGGCCGCACGGCGAGCCTCAAGGCCCGCGACCCATCCGAGGCCGACGACCACGAGGGGGACAGCCATCCAGCGCGAGCCGGTCAGGTTGGCCCCCAGGCTGATCGAACTCGCGCCGGCCAGCATGGTCAGAACGGCCGGACGGTCGGCCAGGTGGGAGGCCACGATGGCCAGGATGACCAAGCCACTGGAGAGCAGGAGCCGGGCGCCGAGGTCGGTGAGCCCGAACACCATGAGGTGCTCGAGGAAGCCGTCGGTCGCTGCCCCTGTGGCCACACCGGCCAGCGCCAGCCCGATCCCGGGCACGTAACGCCGCCACTGGGCCAACCAGCTCGGGCGGACACGGGTGCCAAGCCGCTCGTCGGGATCGAGGTCCAAGGTCATCGTCCAAGAGGCGTCGACGAGGGGTATCAAGGTTCGCGTCGCGTCACCGAAACGACCCAGAGCGGCCGTGAGACCCGCGCCTGCGGCTACGCTGGGGCATCCGAGAGTGGGAAGAGGAGAAGGAAGAGGGTCGGACGGCCGCGGGCCGTTCAGGCGCCGGCGAGCTCGCGGTTCTTCTCGATGAAGTCGGACCACTCGCCGGGGACGTCATCCTCGGTGAAGATGGCCTCCACCGGGCAGACGGCGACGCAAGCGCCACAGTCGATGCACTCATCCGGATGGATGTAGAACAGCTCCTCGGCTTCGTAGATGCAGTCGACCGGGCAGACCTCGACGCAATCGCCGGACTTGGTGCCGATGCAGGGTTCGCAGATGACGTGGGTCAAAGGACGTTCACCTCGGGCTTACGCTGTCACTGTCCGGCCAGCTATGTAAGCGTTTGCATATTTCGGGTGCCGTGGTAGACGATGCTCCGATTTCCGGCGGGAGAGAGCGTCTCGAACCAGGACCGGTTCGGTCCAGTTTAGCGCATAATGGGACCGGCCTCGTCGGAACACCCCTCGAGCGAAGGCCGAGCACGCCACCTCCATGCGGCTCGATGGCGCCACCTAGATGACCTCGAGGCGGACCGGATCGCCCCGGTGATCCCAGCAACGCCAGGTGTCCTCCGTGTAGGGGTGGTGGATGATGATGTGGGTATGCCCGTGCTTGCCGAACAGGTTGATGTCAGCCTGGGAGGGCCGAGCGCTCTGGCTCGGGTGGCTGTGCACCACGCCGACCACCGAGCGGTCGATGGGCAGCTCGTTGATCCTCAGGATGGCGTGCGCGGCCCCCTGGACGGTGCCCGGCACGAGCAGGATCTCGGTGATCGTGTCCCCCTCGGCCCGCAGCACACCGGCGAACTCGTTGGGATGCGCGTTCCGGGCCGCGTTCATGATCAGGTCCAGCACCTCCTTCTCGAGGTACTTGATCGGGTGCTCCCGGCGAGCCACCGGCTCCCCTCGCTGGCGGTCGGACCCACCGGCCAGCCAGCGCTTGACGCGATCGAGCAGGCCCACGTGGCTCACCCGAACAGCTCGCGCATCCGCGAGAAGAAGTGCGGCTGGAACCGCACGAAGCGGGCCTTCTGATCGGAGCGGGTGATCGTGAGCTCGTCGTCGGGTCTCAGCCAGTGCTCCTCCTGGCCGTCCAACGCCATGATGCCCTTCTTCTGGTCCTCGACCAGCTCGACCCGGAGCGTCGTCGTCGACGGCAGGATCATCGGTCGAAGGCTCACCCGGAAGGGCGCCAAGGGGACCACGAGCAACGAGTCGATCTGCGGGTGGACCATCGGGCCGCCGGCCGAGAGGGCGTAGCTCGTCGAGCCGGTCGGCGTGGCCAGGATGATCCCGTCGGCGCGGACGTTCTCGATCTCGTGGTCGCCAGCGTGGACCGAGAAGCGTAGGATCTTGCTCGGGTGCGGGCTCTTGACGACCACCTCGTTCGTGCAGTGGCCCAGGATCTTGTCGTTGAGCCGGACCTGCAGCTTCTCGCGGTCCTCGACGAAGAAGTCACCGTCATGGAGGCGGGTGAGCGCGGCTTCGATCTTGCCCGGGGGGACCTCGGTCAGGAAGCCCAGCTCGCCGTCGTTGACGCCGAGGATCTGGGCTTGGTTGTGCTTGAGCGTGTAGAGGATGGTACCGTCGCCGCCGACGGTGATGATCGTGTCGGCATCCAAGCGTTCCAGCGGGACCCCTGGGCCCTCGCCGAGCTCCTTGGACAGCCCCTGTTCGATCTGGGGGGTCTGGCCGCTGATCTTCTCCCAAGTGGCCACGACCTCGCGGGCCAGGTCCACACGCCGGGGCACGTCAGGCCGTCCCGACACGGCGACCTTCACGCTGGCACCCCCAGCTCAGGGAGGATGCTGCGGTCACCCACCACCATCAGATCGGTCCGCTGACGGACGTCGAACCCCATCTCGGGGCGGTGCCCGGACGGCGTGATCACGCTCCCGCCGGCCTCCTCGACCACCAGCAGGCCCGCGGCGATGTCGATGATTCGGAGCCCGGTGCGGGTGTGCAGGTACACGTCCATGGCCCCTTGGGCGACCAAGCACATCTCCAGGGAGCAAGCACCGAGGCCTCGTGGGTGCCGGGGGGTCTCGACGCTGTCGGGGAGCTCGGGGAGCACCTCGGGCACCTCGATGGGGCTGACCACACCCGCCTCCGGCGAGAAGGCCCGGGTCTCGATCGGGTCGCCGTTCCGGGTCGCCCCTCGACCTTCCTGAGCGATGTAGGTGTCGCCCGTGGGTAGGTTGCGCACCAGGCCGAGCTCGACGTCGTCGAGACCGGTGGTCGCGATGGCCAAGGAGATGCTGTAGAACGGGATGCCGCGGACGGCGTTGGTCGTCCCGTCGATGGGGTCGACGATCAGGGTACGTTCGGCGCCCCGGTCCTCGGTGCCCATCTCCTCGCTGCAGAGGTTGAAGTTGAGCTCCGAGCGGTCCACCTGCTGGACGACGGCGTCCTCGGCCAGGCGGTCGATGTGCTTGGCGGGGCTGCCCGAGGCGCCCATGCCGCCGGGGCCACCGAAGCTGTCGTGGGGGGTGCGGGCCACCAGCGCCTCGACGGTGTCGGCGATCTGGCAGAGGAGCTGAACCTCGTCCTGCATCAGATAGGGCAGCCCCCGCCCTTCGTATTTAAGTTCCGAGGTCGGCCCCGCGCTTCCGCCTCCCTGGCGACGGTATGGCACCGCCTACCACGCAACCCTTTTCCCCGCGCTCGCTACTAGCGGGAAGTGGAGGAGGTCAGATGCCATCAGAGACCACAGGGGACGACAACGCCTCCCAGCTTCCTGTCGAGGACTTCGCGTACGTCGAGCTCTACGTGGGCAACGCCAAGCAGGCGGCCTACGTCTACGAGCACGCCTACGGGTTCACACCCGTCGCCTACGCGGGCCCTGAGACGGGTCTCCGGGACCGAGCCAGCTACGTGATGCGCCAGGGCGATATCACGATCCTGCTCACCGCCCCGATGACGCCGGACAGCGTCATCGCCGACCACGTGGCCAAGCACACCGACGGCGTCCGGGACGTCGCCTTCGTGTGCCCCGACGTCGAGATGGCGTTCAACACGGCCGTCGAGCGCGGTGCCGAGCCGGTCGAGAAGGTCGAGACGCTCACCGACGACGACGGCAGCGTGACCCGGGCCAGCATCGCCACCTTCGGCGACACCGTCCACACGTTCTACGACGCCTCGGACTACGATGGCGTCTTCGCCCCGGGGTTCGAGCCCCTGGAGGGCGCCGGTGACGCCGGCACCGGGGTCGGCTTCGGCCGCATCGACCACACGGTCGGCAACGTCGAGGACGGCGAGATGGAGACCTGGGCGACCTTCTACGAGGACGTCTTCGGTTTCCAACGGTTCGTCGGCTTCGACGAGGATGACATCTCCACCGAGTACAGCGCCCTTCGCTCTGTGGTCATGGCCAACGACAACCTCCAGATCAAGATCCCGATCAACGAGCCCGCCGAGGGCAAGAAGAAGTCCCAGATCCAGGAGTACATCGACTTCTACCCCGGGCCTGGGATCCAGCACCTGGCCATCACCACCGAGGACATCGTCCACACCATCGCCGAGATGCGCGAGCGGGACGTCGACTTCCTCGAGGCACCGGACACCTACTACGAGATGCTCCCCGACCGGATGCCGGTCGACCAGATCGACGAGGCCATCGACGCGCTCGAGGAGCTGGGGATCCTCGTCGACGAGGACGAGTCCGGCTACCTGCTCCAGCTCTTCACCAAGCCCATCCAGGACCGCCCGACGATGTTCTTCGAGATCATCCAGCGCAAGGGCGCCGAGGGCTTCGGCAAGGGCAACTTCAAGGCGCTCTTCGAGAGCATCGAGAAGGAGCAGGCCAAGCGCGGCAACCTCTGACGCCGCGCATCCCAGGGCCCCCACGACGCCATCTCTGCTCTCAAGCCACCCAGCGGAAGCTGACGTGGCGTCCTCGGACCCGCAGCTGAGCCCCCGCCCCAAGCGGGTGGGCTCGAGGCCGAGGCCGCGCCCGGGCGGGGGGTCGCTTCCGTCGCCGCCGACACCCGAGGGTCGTTCTCGGGCGGTCGGAGGGATCCGAGGAGGCGCGGCGTGGCCCGCAGATGGCCGGGCCTCCCGGGCCCACATATCAACCTTCCCCTGGACGTGCCCGTCGCCCGCGCCAACCAAGTCTTTGCGACAGGTTATCTGGCGGGAGGTCCCTGCATGTCACGATACCCCATGGCCAGGGAACTCCTCGACGCTCGCGCTGACGAGACGCAGCCCCGGGACCTGCGGTGGGGGGACAGCGCAGATCGGGGCGCACCGAGCACACAGGACGGCGCGGTCGTCGTGACCATCCGTCTCCCGGTCTCGGCGCTGGACCTCCCCTGCCCACCCGACCAGGTCCGCCTCCTGGCCATGGACAGCGGCGGGGTCTGGACCGTGTTCGCGAGGACCGCGGGCCGACAGGACAGTTGCGTCACCTGGTTGACCCGCTTGGGTCAAGGTCAGCCCGAGGACGTCTCGACCCTGGGCCGTTCGTGCCGAGCTCGGTTCCAAGCTTTGGACCCGCTGTGGGCGACCCTCGTCGAGGATCTCGGGCTCCGCAAGGCGACCGTCGACCCCGGCGGATGGGCGACGCTGATCTTCGCCGGGGACCGCGACGTCCTCGGCGACCTCGTCGAGGGAGGCCTGTTCCCGGTCGAGGACCTGGAGATCGAGTCGGTCCGACCCGCCGGCGAGCTCGACGGGGACGCACAGGACCACGTGCTCACCCCCACCCAGCTCGAGGCCCTCCATGCGGCGCTGGACGCTGGGTACTACGATGTGCCCCGCGGGATCACGTTGCGCGAGCTGGCCGACCGGTTGGGGGTCAGCGCTAGCTCGTTGTCGGAACGTATCCGGCGGGCCGAGGCTCGCCTGGTCCGCACGCACCTGGGCCGTGAGGTCCGAGAGGCGCCGAGTTCACGGGACGCTGGGTAGGTCGTCGTCCAGGGGCGAGGTGGTGTTGCCGGCCTCGTCCGTGGTGGTGCTCGCCTGACCCAGCGGCGGCAGGGCCCCGCCGGTCAGCGAGGGCCCCTGGCGCAAGGTGCCGACCAGGCCGAGCCCGTTGTCGATCTCCTCGCCATCGGGATGGGCGCAGTCCTCCGTGCAAGCGTCGACGAAAGCTGCCCAGGGCCGGCCCTGCTCGTCGATGACGATGTCGATGAAGTCCCCGAGCGCGCCACCCTCGGGTGGAGTGCACCGGTCCTCGCACGGGCCGCGGGCGATCGGGTCGGCGGGATCGTTGACGGTCACGGTCGTGAACACAGGGTCGCCAGCTGTCGCGTCCACGGTCGTCGTGATGTAGGCGTTCCACGTGTCGTCAGCGTCCATGTCCTCCCGGTCCTCGGTGCTGGTCGTGCCGACGTAGGCCACGGCCACGCCACCCTCGGCGGTGGCGGCCACGGTGGGGAAGCGGGCGATCGTCAAGCCGGGTGGGGCGATCATCATGGGGTCGTCCCAGGTGAACCCGCCGTCGGTGCTGACGGCCAGGTAGGGCTTGTCGTCGTCGCTGATCCAGAAGGCGTACGCGTTGCCGGCCTCGTCGGTGGCGAACGCGACCTCGTGGCCGGGGCTTGGGACGTCCTCGCTGATGATCACGGTCTCCCAGGTCAGCCCGTCATCCTGGCTGATGGCGACCATGGCCGTCCCGCACTGACCCTTGGGCAGGTAGGCGGTCCCATCGGGGCCGGTGACGCCGTGAGCGTGGAGGCCACCGCAGAGCTCACCCTTGGTGTTCACGCCGGGGAAGACGGGGTTGAACCCGAGCCACGTCATGCCGCCGTCGAGGCTGGTCGCGCACGCGCTGTCGGCCACCCGGTTGACGCACAGGTAGACGACGTTCTCGTAGCCGACCGTGCTGGCCTGGTTGGGGGGCCCGGCGAAGATCGTGGGGTGGTCCAGGACCGGCGGCAGGCCGCAGCCGGCCGGGTTGTGGGTCCAGGTCTCCCCCTCGTCGTCGCTCCACTTGATCCAGTTGCACGCCAGGCCCTGCATGTCGAGGTTGTAGACCCGGTCGGTGGCCTCGTCCACGTAGATGTAGGGGTCGTTGGTGTTGGGCGGGCCCGAGACCATGGGGGCCAGCTCCGGGGTCACGTCCTGCCAGGTGCGGCCCTGATCGGTGCTGCGGATGATGGTGGAGAGCTCGGTGGGCAGCTCGCCGCCGCCGATGTTGGACATGAAGAGGGTGCCGTTGGAGGTCACGCCGATGGTCGGCTCGAAGACCGGCTGACCGGTCAGGTGCCCGAGCCCCTCGGGGAGCGGGACGCCGGCCGGCAGGGCGCTGGCGGGGTCGACCGGCTGAACCTCGCCGTCGCGCGAGCCCGCCTTGTACACGGTGGTCGTGGCTTGCTCGGCGGCCTCGTCTGCACCCGGCAGGCTCTGCTCGCCGAGATCGTCGGTCTGTTCACCGATGCATCCGACCAGGGCGGTGGTGGCCAGGAGCGTCGCCAGGAGGAGCGTGTGGAGCTTGGTCACGGGCGTACCTCAGGGGACGGGAGACGGCCGTGTTCTTAAGCGTTCTGGCCGTCGTCCCGTCGTTGCTCCTGCGAGGCCATCCTACATGAAGCCAGGGGCCAGGCGACCAGGCTCACAGGTCCACTGGCCAGTGCTCGGCGACGTGGTTCTTGAGCGGGGAGGCAAGCATCCCCCAAGGTCGGACACCCTGGGTGATGGGCTCCTCGCTGGGCTCGGCCTGGCCGGCTAGGGCTGCAGCCGTGGCCGGGAGGCAGGTCCCCAGTGCCTCCAGGCTGTAGCCACCCTCCAGGATGCAGGCCAGGTCACCGGTCACGCTGAGCAACTGCTGGAGGCAGGCGTGGTAGGTCGGCGCGACGAGCTCGAGACCGCCGATCGGGTCGAGGGCGTGGGCGTCGTACCCGGCGCTGACCAGGATCACATCGGGCTCGAACGCGTCCAAGACCGGTAGGACCACGCGCTCGATCAGCTCCAACCAGCCAGCATGCCCGGTCCCGCTGGGCACCGGGAGGTTGACCGTGTACCCGCGCCCGGGCCCCTGGCCGATCTCGTGGGCATGCCCGGTGCCGGGGTAGAACGGGGACTGGTGGAGGCTGACGTACAGCACGTCGCCGCGCTCGTAGAAGATGTCCTGGGTCCCGTTCCCGTGGTGGACATCGATGTCGACGATGGCTACCTCGAGACCCATGCGGGTCAGGTCGTGGGCAGCCGCGGCGACGTTGTTGAACAGGCAGAACCCCATGGCCTGGCTGGCCGTGGCGTGGTGGCCCGGTGGCCGGGTCAGCGAGATCGCCCGCGTGCCATCGGCCGCCAGGCGCCCGGCCCGCAGCGCCCCCCCGGCTGACGCCACGGCCGCGTCCCAGCTCTCGGGGACGGCGTACGTATCGCTGTCGAACCAGCCGCCAGCAGCGCACCGCCGCTCGACGCGCTCGACGTGCTCGGGGATGTGGACGTCCATCAGGTCGCCCTTCTTGGCCATCGGCGCTTGGTCCCAGGCGAGCTCGCCGGGCCAGGCAGCCAGGCCCTTGCGGGCGGCTTCCAGCCGGGCCGGGCGCTCCACGTGCTCGCGGCCGTCGGGCGTCCGATGCTCTCGGCAGGCGGGATGGGTGAGGACGTGGACCGGCACGGGCCCTGGACGGCCGGCCTGCAACCTCAAGGTTGGGGGCTGGCAAGGTTCATCACGTCGGGTCCCCTCTGCCCGCGCGGAGGTCTGTGAGATGAGGCTGTGGATCCTGACGCTGGCGGTAGGCTTGCTCGTGGGACCGATGGCACCGGTGGCTGCCCAGACGTCGTGCCCGTGCACCGTGACCGACGCGTACACCGTCGACGCGGACACCATCGCCGTCGCCATCGAGGTCCCACCAGGCGGGACCACGCTCCTCGATAGCAGCACGATCACCCTCGACGGCCAGTACCCGTTCGCCCGGGATGACTTGGCCAGCGCTGCGGTCAGAACGGACGGGTTCGTCCAAGCCGCTGCCTACACCTACGGGCTTGCCCGGTCGTCGGGTGGGTTGGAGACCATGGTCGAGGCCGGTGGCGGCGATGCCCCGGTCGGTCAGACGATCAGCGTGCTGGGTTCTCCGCAGCTGTTCACCGGTGCGAGCCTGTCGTGGATCTACGATGGGATCGAGCTCTCCCAGGGCCGGTGGGTCTTGATCCTCTCGATGCCCGAGGTGAGCACCCTCGACGTGAGCGTCGACCTCCGGTTCGACGCCGAGGTCACCTACGAGCGCGGCCCGTCCACCGACGCCGGCCTCTTGGCTGCTCCGCAGGAGCAGGACGGTGGCGTCCAAGCCATCCAAGGGAACACCTCGGCCGCAGCGGTCCGTGGTGCCACCGGGCAGGCGCCCGCGGGGACCCAGGGCTACGCGCTCCTGTTCGGGGACGATGGCTCGCGGATGACCGGCGTCTACGGCATCGACGGACCCGGCCAGGCCGACCACACGGTGGCCGCCGTCGATCACGCGCCGCCGACCGCCTTCGTCGTGGCCGGCGAAGGCGACTACCGCTTCCATCAGGATGTGGTCCTCACCAGGAACGCCATCATCCCAGGTCCCGTAGCGGTGTTCTTCGCCTCGCCGGTCTTCTTCTGAGGCGTGGCCCCGCGACCGCGGCTAACCTCGGCCTCACGGCAAGGGAGGCCCAAAGGTTGATATCCGATGCGGGTCTGCCCGGGGATAGCTCCGAGGTTGCCCTGCGGCCTGCCAGGCTGCCAGGGGAAATTTGGAGCCCGCGGGACGACCCGCGCACCCGAGAGGTGATCCACACATGGCACACGAAGCACGCATCTCGCTGGCCGGCACGGACACGGACACGATCGAGCAGGTCTGCAAGCAGATCAAGACCATCGCTGAGCGGACCGGCGTGGCCCTGCGAGGCCCCGTCCCCCTGCCGACCCGCAAGCTCACCGTCCCGACCCGCAAGGCTCCGGACGGCGAGGGCTCCGAGACCTGGGACCGCTGGCAGATGCGCATCCACAAGCGCCTGATCGACATCGACGCCGACGAGCGGGCCCTGCGCCAGCTCATGCGGATCCAGGTCCCCGACGACGTCAACATCGAGATCATGCTCAGGCAGTGAACCTGGGCTCCTCGCCTTCTCCCGTCGCCAGGCCGCCTCGACGCGCGCCTGGACGGCGTCACCCTCGTCGCAGGTAGCTCGGGCTACCTGCTCCTCAGGTTCCTTGCCAGCCGCGCGTCCAGGAGCATCGTGGTGGTCGTCGCCCAGGCTCGGTCCGAAGGCATCGTCGCCCAGGTCCACTGCCCTGCGTGACGTGCGGGTGATGCCCCTGCCGCCTCGACGCGCCCCTGACGGCGCCACCTTCCTTGCAGCTAGCTGGCCCCACCAGCTCCCCCGGCTCCTCGCCAGGCACGCGTCCAGGTGCCTGGTACCCGGGGCGCCAACGATCCCCGTCGCCACCGATGGAAACCGACAAGCGTATGTACTCGCGACCCTGACTAGGGCTCGGTGATGGGATGCCCGTAGATCTCCTATGGGTCACCGTAGGGTTCGTCGTCGGCGTCGGTGCCACGGCGATCGCCCTAGAGGTGGCCTTCCGCAGGGTGCGCAACGAAGAGCGCGCCTCTCTCACGAAGGATTGGGACTTCCGTGAACTCTCCTCAGATGGACCACCGTCCATCGTCGCGACATCGCTGGAGGGCTCCAAGGTGCCGCCGAACAGCCGGGTGATCGTCTCGCCCGGCGCCCGGCTCTCCAGGGAGATCGCCAAGAGATGCAAGCTCAGGATCCACCCGGACGCCAAGGGAAACTTCGCCACCGGCTCCGGTCGCGGGATCCTGTGCACCGGCCCGATGGTCCCCGGGACCCTGGCCATGACCACCGTCCACCCGGCGCTGGTCGACAAGCTCGACCGTTCGTTCGAGAGCCTGTGGGTCCAGGCCCGGCCGTACACCGAGGAGATCAAGCCCAGCCAGATCCCGGCCAACCAGGGCAGCTTCGTCAAGGTCACGGGCCGGGTGCAGGACATCCTCACCTCCGGCGACAAGGCCATCCTCACCATGGAGGACCCCGACGGCGGCGGCCGTGGCGACGTGATCGTCCCCGCCAACCTGCCCGTCGAGAAGGGCAAGGGCTACGAGTTCGCCGGCAACGTCGTCAACGACGGCAACCGGCCCCAGCTCAAGGCCGAGGACGTGCGCGAGGTCGAGGTCCCCCTCAAGGCCCGCGCGTGACCATCATCGGTCATCCAACCGGGTGACCGCTCACCCTCAACCACGAGGCCCACACGCCGCGGTCCTGACCCCGCGCCACCTGGCGCACACCCACACCTCACCCCACAGGTCAGGGCCGAACCCACCGGCTGCTCCCGGCTCACCGCCGCTCACCGCACGCCCGGGAGCACGTGGACCCGACGGTCGCGGGTGGGACCTACCGAGGCTCCCACCCGTGCCCTTCCTCTCACCATAGCTCGACCGCAAGGCTTGTTCTTGACCACGCCCTGGCCCCGGCGTGTCCCTGCGCCTGGACCACGCCCTCATCGTCGATCCATCCCCGGACGGGCCCCGCATCCTCGACGACACCTCCCTCTACATCGAGGACGGCCAGATCGCCTCGCTCGGGCAGGACCTCCCCGATGCCCACGAGGTCGTCGATTGCCGAGGCTGCATCGTGGCTCCCGGCCTGGTCAACGCGCACACCCACGCGGCCATGGTCCTGATGCGGGGCATGGCCGACGACCTACCGCTCGAACGGTGGCTCGAGGAGCGGATCTGGCCGGCCGAGGCCAAGCTGACCGCCGAGACCGTCCGCGCCGGGGCCGACCTGGCCATCGCCGAGATGCTGGCCGGCGGGACCACAGCGTTCGCGGACATGTACTTCTTCGAGGAGCAGGTCGCCCAGGCCGCCGACGACGCCGGCATCCGGTGCCTGGCCGGGTTCGCCATCATCGGGTTCGACACCCCCGAGTTCGCCGCCGACGAGCTGATCGACCAGGCCGAGGGGTTCCTGGATCGCTGGTCGGCTGCCGAGGGACGGGTCCGTGGCTCGGTGGCGCCGCACGCCACGTACACGTGCGACGGCGCGCTGCTGCAGGAGACCGCCGACCTGGCCGGCAAGGGTGGGCACCAGCTCCAGACCCACTGCAGCGAGACCCGCCACGAGGTCTACAGCGTGGAACAGGACACCGGTCGACGTCCTGTCGAGCAACTGGCCGAGACCGGGTGCCTGGGCCACGGCAGCCTGCTGGCGCACTGCGGGTGGATCACCAAGGCCGAGGTCCAAGAGATCGCCCGGTCCGGTGCCGCTGTCGTCCACAACCCCGTGGCCAACATGAAGCTGGCCACCGGCGGGTACGCCCCGCTGCCCGAGCTGCTGGAC
This sequence comes from uncultured Thermoplasmatales archaeon, assembly GCA_964464425.1. Taxonomy (GTDB): domain Archaea; phylum Thermoplasmatota; class SW-10-69-26; order SW-10-69-26; family SW-10-69-26; genus CAYXGD01. The sequence continues at coordinate 11,616 of CAYXGD010000007.1, read as the reverse complement.
GCCGGGGTCCCCGTGGCCCTGGGCACGGACGGAGCGGCCAGCAACAACCGGCTCGACATGTTCGAGACCATGAAGACGACGGCCCTGATCCACAAGCACCACCGCTGGGAGGCCTCGATCCTGCCAGCTGCCGAGGTGCTGGGGTTGGCCACGCGGGTCGGTGCCCAGGCCCTTGGGATCGAGGGTGGCGGCCGTGTGACCGAGGGGGCCCCGGCCGATCTGATGGTCGTCGACACGAGCAAGCCCCATCTCCGGCCGCTCAACGACCCGGTCAGCCACCTGGTCTACGCCGCCCAGCCCGGCGACGTCCGGGCCACCATCGTGGCCGGGAAGCTGCTTTACAAGGACGGCGCGTTCCTGGCACCGGGCGTCGACCTGGAGGCGATCATCGAGACCGCCGAACAGGCTGCCGCCGAGCTCAAGGAAGCTTGATCCGGCCGGGAAGGGATCCAGGGCTCAGGGGTCCTGACGCTCACTGGGTCGGCCGGTCCCCGCCGCCTCGAACTCGACCTCGCCCTCGTCGTCGCTGCCGACCTCCTCCTGGAGCTTCTTCTTGCGCTTGTGCCGCTTCTTGCGCCGCTTGGCTCCCTTGCTCAGCAGCATCAGGAAGGCGCCCAAGGCCGTGGCGACGCCGGCGGCCAGGGCCACGAAGCTTGTCGGATCCCAGTTGTACTCCAGCGCCAGGGTCCGGAGGTCGAGGTTGCCCTGCCGGGCGAGCTCGAAGAGGATGCCTGGGTCGACCCAGACCACGACGAGCACGCCGATCCCGCCCCAGAACAGGACGCGTTCGGCCAGCAGGCCGATGGCCGACCGAGAGTACCACTCGGGGTCCTTGAAGACGCGGCGCGAGGCTCGGAGGGACAGGAAGGCCCCGATGGCCAGGATGCCCAGGCCCGTGACGAGCTGGTTGGCCTGCATGTACTGCCAGGCCGGGCTGGCGTAGGCCTCCTGCAAGGAGGCGGCCTGGGCCGTGATCCCTCCGCCGGCGGTGCCGTACTGGAAGGCGATCCACATGAACCCGGCGTGGAAGACGAGCATCCCGATCGAGGAGAGCACGATGAACCGGCCGACCTTCATGCGCGCCAGCCCGGCCGGGATGTTGACCAGGACCCGGGTGAGCGGGATCACGCGCAGGAACATGACCAGGCTCTGGCCGACCGGGTGGTCGAAGGCTTTCTCCAAGCGTTCACGCCGCTTCGGGTGCATCATGAACAGCTTGGGGTGGCGCTCGATCAGGGTCCTGCCGCCGCCCCGGGCGATGCCGTAGAGGATCAGGCTGCCGATGATGGCTGCCACTGTGGCTAGGCCGACCAGCATCGCCAGGTCCTGGAGGTCCTCGGCGTACTGGGCCACGGCCATGATCATCACGATCTCGCCGGGGAGCACCGGCATCAACATGGCCCCGTCGAGGACCAGGAAGATGAAGATCGCGAAGAGCCCGTACTCGGCCAGGAAGGCCATCAGGGGCTCGACCAAGTCCACTGCCATCAGCGTAGAAGAGCAGCCGGGTCCTCCGGTTTGAGGGTATCGAGAGCGGACCCGTGGGGGGCACCCGCGGGATCGAACCGGGCGCGGTCACCCGATGTCCGGGAACCGGGCGAAGTGGGCCAGCTGCTTGGCCCGGTCCTCGATCGTGGCTCGATCGACCTTCTGGAGGCCTCGGGGCCCGAAGTCCTCGATGACCAGGCTGGCGCACGCGGTCCCGTAGACCGAGGCCTTGCGGAGCACCTGGTCGGTGATCTCGGGTTGGGCGGCCAGGGTCCCCATGAACCCGCCGGCGAACGCGTCGCCTGCCCCGGTCGGGTCGTGCAGGTCGGCCAGGATGAACGCGGGCGCGCCGAACCAGTGGCTGCCGTTGGCCAGGAGGCTGCCGTGCTCGCCTCGCTTGACGACGATGGCCTCGGGACCCATGGCCTGGATCTCGCGCATGGCGTCGACGATGCTGGGTTGCTCGGCCAGCTCCCGGGCTTCCTCGTCGTTGATGATCAGGATGTCGATCCGGTCGAGGACCTCCTTGAGCGCGTCCAGCTTGCCCTCGATCCAGAAGTTCATGGTGTCGGCGGCCACGACCCGCGGCGCCTCGACCTGGTCGAGCACCTTGAGCTGGAGCTCGGGGTCGATGTTGGCCAGGAACACGAGCGGGGCCTGCCGGCCGGCCTCGGGCACCACCGGGTCGAACTCGGTGAGCACGTTGAGGTCCGTGGCAAGCGTCGTCCGGGCGTTCATGTCGTAGTGGTACTCGCCGGACCAGTGGAACGTCTCCTGGCCTTGGCGGACCTCGAGACCGTCCAGGTCCACGCCCTGGGATCGAAGGTGGACGAGCTCGTCGAGGTCGAAGTCGTCCCCGACGATGCTGACCAGGTGGACGTCGCTGAAGAGCGAGGCCGCGTGGGCGAAGTAGGTGGCGCTACCGCCCAGGACGCGCTCGGCCTCAGCGAAGGGGGTCTTGACGGTGTCGTAGGCGACCGTGCCCACGACGAGGACGGGTTCGGGGTCCTCGGGCATCAGGCGGCCAAGGCCGGTGAGGTTCAAATCGCTTCCGGGTGACCAGGGAGCCGGTCACGGTGTCGGCGGGCCGACCGCCACCAGGTGGCGTTGCTCGACGGTCACCTCGTCGACCTCCTCGGCGGTGACCGGGAACGGCTTGTACGCGAACCCGGTGAAAAGGTCCAGCTCGCTGGTCAGCCGGGATGGCTCGTCCTCGCCCAGCTGCATGGCCGCCAGCTCGGCCCCTGTGATCCGGCCCGAGTTGCCTGGTGGGAGCACGCTCTTGGCCTGATCGAGACCCTGGCCCAGGGCGACGATGTGGTTCCAGCTGCCCCGGTTGACCATGTCGATCGTATCGGCGTGCCCGGCGCCCATGGGCAGGAAGCTCACCTTGTGCTCCGGGAGCAGCCAGGCGTCCACGTCGGCGGTCCCGAACCGGTCGATCAGCTGCTCGTCGGCATCGGCCAGGCTGGCGATCATGACGTCCCGGCAGGTCTCGAGGCTGGGCGTATCGACGTCGTCGCACCAGGCGTGCTGGGTCCTGCCTTCCAGGGCGTCGACCAGGACGGTGTCCTTGTTGTCGCGGCGCCCGTGGTCGGCGGCGTGGGCATCGGTCAAGCCGACCCGGTCGAAGGTGATCTCAGGTGTCGTCTGGCCCAGCTCGTCCCGGAACACCCGGTCTTGGAGCGCCTTGCGGGCTGCATCCCAGATAGCGTGGCCTGGGTGGTCGTACCGGTCGTCCCCGTCGGCATCCTGCCACGGGTACCCGGCGTCGCGCCAGGAGGCCAGGGCATCGGCCATGGCGGCCAGCCGGGCGTCCCCGGTGGATCGGGCTGCCTCGACGAGGTGCGGGACCGTCTGTCGAGCGAAGGGATCGTGCGTGGCCGCGGCCTCGTTGATGTCGGCCAGGTCCTGCCAAGCGAGCCTGCCGTCGCTGGTCTCCAGGTGGTCCTGGACGACCTCGTCGAGGAAGCCTCCGCGGTGGACGGTCCCCCAGTGCTGAGGGATGTCGCCTGCCCGCCAGCCCTTGGCCGGCGCGTTGTTCCAACTGGCCAGGTAGCCCTGCTCGGGGTTGCTGGTCGTCAACCCGACGTCGGCCAGGGTGTGCGCCTCGCCCTGCCAGGCATGGGCGCTGCCTGCCAGGGCCGGGAGCCGGGGATCCAAGCCTGGGGCACGGGTGGGGACCTCACCGGTGTGGAACACCGCGATGCCGTCGGGCCCGGCGTACAGGAAGTTGAAGTTGGCCGGGAAGCCCTCGAGGAACGATCGCCACCCCTCCATGCCCTGCGGTAGGCTGGTGCTGGCTGTCTCCAGCTCCTGGCCGCGGAGCGCTGACCGCTGGGCCCAAGCGACCCGGGCGGTCTCGTTCCAGGCAACCACCGGCATCCCCTGGGCCCGGCAGACCTCCTGGACGACCACGCGGGTGGCGCTGTCGTTGCGCGCCATCTTGCCCGGGCTGGGCGCGACTTGGTGGACCTCCTCCCGGCACGCCATGCGTTCCCAGGCACCGTCCCATCGGTAGCGATGGTCGTCGGACGGGTGGAGCTCCAGGGCGACCGTGTCGACCATGTCGTCGATGCCGCTGGTGATGCTCCACGTGGCCGTGGCCGTGCGGCCGATGCTCAGGCTGGGGACGGCGGCCAGGCTGACCCCGGCGACCTCGACGCCCGGCGCATGGAACCCGACCTGGTGGAAGATCGCTGGCTTCAGGTAGCCGGTCTGGGGGCCGCCCAGGAGCATCGGCTGCCCCGTGGTCGTGTTCTGGCCGCTGACGACCAGGGCGTTGGATCCGAGGTGGAACGTGTCCAGGATGCCCTGGGCGTGACGCAAGCCCAGGGTCGTGGCCTCGGGCACCTCGACGTCGGCCGGGATGCCGAAGGGTTCGACCTCGCGGGCGGCGTGGACGAGGTCGAGCTGCTCGTCGGGGACCGCTTGCCGGTCGGGCACCTGCTCGCCCCCGTCGACGACCAGCTCGGTCGCCGGGATCGTCGGGTAGCTACCCTGAACCTCGAGCCAGTTCAGGTCCGCGAGCGCCCGCCAGGCCTCCTGGTCGCCCAGGCTGGCTTCCAGGGCGTCGAGCATCTGGGCGTTCTCGATCTCGTGGCCACCGAACTGGCCGAAGAACCCCATGACGAAGGCGTTGACCGCCACGCTGTCCAGGGGAGTCCAGGGTTCCGGGGCGTGCGCGAAGGCGGCGAACTCGCCGGGGAGCTGACCGGTGGCTGTGGCCTCCTCGATGTACCGGTTGACCCCGTCGGTGTAGGCCAGGTACATGCCCTGGACCAGGGTCGGGGCCTGGCCGAACTGGCGGGCCAGCTCATCTCGCGTGTAGAGGTCCCGGCGGACCTGGAGGTCGCTGGCCAGCTGGCTCTCGCCGACGACCGAGGCGCTGTCGCCCACGGCGACGTGCCGCAGGAGGTCCATCTGGAAGAGCCGATCCCGGGCCTCGACGTACCCCTGAGCGTAGATGAGGCTGTAGGCGTTCGGGGCGAAGAGGTGGGTTACGCCGTACCCGTCGGTCTTGAGCTCCACCGCGATCGGGTCGAGGGTACCGGGGGCTTGGGCACGCTGCTCGAGGCTCCCATCATCGAAGCCCGCAGTCTCGGGGTCGGGGGCCACACTGGCCTGCCCGGTGCCCAGCAGGCTTGGCAGCAACGGGACCAGCAACAGGCCGGCCACGGCCACGGCGATCAGCTTGCTCTGCACGCCTCCCTCGGATCCGGATGGTCCCACGTGGTCAGCCTCCAGGGCCAGGGGCCCACCGGGGTAGCGCCGCGGGGGTGCCTAAGCGTTGCCCGTGCCGCCTGCCGGCGTCGGCTTGCCCACCAGCTCGAACCCGGTCACCGTCCACCGGCCCCGGTCGCGCTCCCACGTCGTCTCGGCGTCGGTCACCTCGATCCGCTGGTCGAACATCGGTGCGTCCAGGACCACGGTCTCGTACTCGCCTCCTTCGCCACCAGGCTGGATCCGGTACCGGTCCTCCAGATCGGCCAGATCGTCGCGGGCGGCCTGGTCCAGGCGCCGGCCGAGCCAGTGCTGCTCCAGGCCCCAGGCGGCCACGGCCGAGAACCGGACGTCGAAGCCGCCCTCGATGAGCGTGTCCAGGATGTCCAGCGGGTCCTTGTGCCAGATCGGCGTGTGCGACCGCACGTCGACCTGGTGAGCCGCGCGTTCGATCCTGACCCGCTGGTACTCGCTGGCCACGGCTCCCGAGACGATGGTGTCGGCCCCGTGGTCCTCGCGGGCGGCCTCGAAGGCATCGGCGAGGATCGTGGTCTCGGTCCCCTCGCCCGGCGGGGCCTCGATCTCGACCAGGGGCAGGTCCAAGGCCTCGGCTTGGGCGGCGGCCAGGTCCAGGTTGGGCACGTGGAACATGTGGCTCTCGGGGTCCCTGGGCCGGATCACGATCCCGCAGGCCGGCTCCCAGCCCCACTGCGCGGCCACGTGGTGGGCCAGGCAGGAGTCCTTGCCGCCGGAGAGCATCGAGGCGAAGCGCACGGGCGGCCATGGGGCTTGCTACCTTTAGCGCCGGCGGTGGCGGACGGCGGCGGTGAGGCCGAGGACGGTGAGGAGGCCCAACGCGCCCAGCCACGGGATCTCGGTGCTGGCCCCGGGCCCCTCGGACCGGTCGTCCTCCGGGGGAGGCATCACGTAGAGGCAACCGGCCATGTCCGAGGCGATGCGGTCGAAGCGGAGCTCGATGTCGACGGTGTAAGGCAGGCCCTGGGGCGCCACGAAGGCGGTCTGGCTCCCCGCCCCGGCGTACAGGGTGTCCATCTGGTGGAGACGGTAGGCCTCGACATCCCGGCGGTCCATGGTCATGTTCTCGCTCTGGGGCCCGGTGTCGGCGTTCTCATCGTCGTCCTCGAACACGCGGGGGTCGCCCGGCTCCCCGTCCAGCCCGATGCCCAGGTCGCCGAACCCGGTGGGGCCGTTCTCCCAGACGAGCTGGGCTTCGACGTCCACGAGCCGGGCCATGTGGCCGGCGGGATCGGGGCCGAGATCGACCTCGTGGGCGTCCCAGACGCGGTTGTTGCTGGTGACGGCGCCGGTCGAGGCGCCGGCAGGCGAGAGGGTGCCGTTGATCGTCGCGGTGACCTGCTGGCTGTACAGCGGCAGCACCAACTCGGTGGTGGCCGATGCGGGGGCCGGGAAGTACCCGATCCACTCCTCGGTGTAGCCTGGTTTGGCGGCCACGGCGCCGACGATCCGATCCTTGGGCAGGTGGGCTCGGACGGTGCCGTCGGGGCCGGTCATCAAGGCCAGGGTGTGGTCGGCCGGTGGGGTCGCGGCCGTGGCGTTCGGCTGGACGGGTTCGGCCGGCTCGCCGGCCTCGGGTGGGATCTGCTCGTCCTCGTAGTCCTCGATCCTGTGCTCGGCCCAGTAGAGGACCACAGCGGCGCCGTCGAGGGGGGGCCCTCCTCGACCGTGGGTCACCGTGAGGTTGACCAGGGCCTCCCCGTCCCCGGCCTCGGCCGGTGCCTCGGTGATGCCCCGAGCACTGACCAGGGGGCCTGCATGGCAGTTGGCGGCACAGCCGCTGAGCATGATGGGCGCCAGCAGGGCACCGAGCAGCAGCAGGGTGGCCGCGCGCACGTCCCTTCATGCTCCGCTGACGGGGTATAGGCGTTACGCTGGGAGCCCTGGGGTCAACCGGGCGCGCGGTCCTCCTCGTCTGCAGGGTCCGGTAACCCTGGCATCCGCGTGTCTCGCAGCACGGGTCGCTTCCTGCGGGCCAACTCGACGTCGGCCAGGTCGAGCTCGCAGGTGACCACGGCCTCCTCCTCGGCCGGGGCTTCCACGAGCAGCTCACCGAGCGGGCTGACCGCGCGGCTGCCACCCCAGAAGGTCAGGTGGTCCTGGACGCCCACCAGGTTGCAGTACAGCACGAAACTCGTCGTCTCAAGGGCCCGTGTTGGCAGCACCGCTTCGAAGTACGGCTGGCTGGTGACCGGGCTGGCCGAGATGGTCGCGATCACGTCAGCGCCGCGGAGGGCGAGATCCTTGGTGATCTCGGGGAAGAAGAGGTCGTAGCAGATGGCCACGCCCACCTTCGTGCCGTCCGGGAGCGTGGTCAGGAGCCCCCGGTCACCCGGCCCGAAGAAGAGGCCTTCCTGGAACACGTTGAACGTGGGCAGGTGGACCTTGTCGTAGGCCTGGATCTCGCCCTCGTGCGGGATCACGAACGCGCTGTTGTGGATCACGCCCCGGACCTCGCTGCGCCGAGGCCCACCGGTGATCACCGTGCAGGTGTGCTCCTGGGCGGCCCGCTGCAGCCGCTCCAGGGGCTTGGCGTCCAGATCCATGGCCAGCTCGTGGTGGCGGTCCTGGGCGTTGTACCCTGCCAGGTGGAGCTCCGGGAACAGGAGGAGGTCGGCCTCGGGGCCTTGGGCCTCGATGTCCGCCAGCGCGGTCTCGACGTTGGCCTCCAGGTCACCGACGACCGAGGCTCGCTGGCAAAGGGCGACGTGCATGGGGCCGTGTAGCCTCGTCGGGTTCTTAGAGGCTCGGGCTGCCCGAGACGATCCCCCTGGCGCCATACGCTCTTAACCCCCGGCCACCCTGGCCCAGTGTGAGCTCGAGCGACCTGCACGGTTGGTTGGCCTTCGACCCGTCCAAGGCCCGCCGCGTGATCACCCGGTTCCTGGCGGCCTACCTCGACGACGCCGGCGCTGACGGCCTGGTCGTCGGGATCTCCGGGGGCCTGGACTCGGCGATGACCGCGGCCCTGGCCCACCAGGCCCTGGGCGCTGAGGCCATCGACGCGATCTTCCTGCCCGGACCGACCAGCACCCAAGAGGACCGCCAGGTCGCCCAGACCGTCACCGACCACCTGGGCCTGGCCCTCCACGAGGTCCCCATCGGGCCGGCCGCCGAGGCCCTGCTCCCCGAGCTGGGGGTCGAGGCCGGCACGATGATCACCGCCAACCTCCAGGCGCGCCTGCGGATGACCGTGTGCTACGCCCGGGCCCAGGCGACCGGCCGTCTGGTGGCCGGCACCGGCAACAAGTCCGAGCTCATGGTCGGCTACTTCACCAAGCACGGCGACGGCGGCGTCGACCTGCTGCCCATCGGCGACCTGTACAAGACCCAGCTCCGGGTCCTGGCCCGCGAGATGGGCCTCCCCGACGCGGTCGTCACACGCCCACCGACCGCTGGCCTCTGGCGGGGCCAGACCGACGAGGGGGAGCTTGGCATGCCCTACGCGACCCTGGATGTCATCCTGGCCGGGATCGAGCGACAGGCCGACACCGCGACCACCGCCCAAGCCGCCGAGGTCCCTGTCGAGGAGGTCGAGCGGATCCGTGGCATGGTGCAGGCCAGCTGGCACAAGCGCAACCCGCCGCCGGTGCCCAAGCTCGGCTGGCGCACACCGTTGGTGGACTGGCGCGAGCCGACGATGTAGACGGTCCCCTCGACCGCTTCGATCAGCGCTCGCGGTCCAGAGCCTCGGCCGTGTCGTGGCCTTGCTGGCAGACCAGGGTCAGCTCGTCGCGGCGCAGGTCGCTGCCGCACACCGGGCAGGTCTCCTCACGGGCCAACACATCCAGCCAGGCCTGGGCGACCTCGTCCTCGCCGGGCTCGAGATCGCGCAGGTGCTCGATGGCTTCCCTGGATGCCCGGCTGCTGGCCAGCCCGGAGAGCGCCTCGACGGGCACCCGCTCCCGCGGGGCCTGGCCGGCCTCGGTCTTGAGCGCCGGGAGGGTGGCCAGGAGCAACCCGGCCAGGAACCCGGCGAAGTGACCGTACCAGGCGATGCGGGTGTTGGTGAAGATGTAGGCGATGTTCAGGCCCAGGTAGATCAGCAGGACCGTCATCGCCGGCAGCCAGACGACGATGAAGATCAGGATGATCGGGAGCTTCTCCCGCGGGTGGCGGACGGCGAACGCGGTCAGGATCCCGAAGATGGCGCCGGAGGCCCCGACCATGTTGGACCCGGTCGAGACGATCGTGGGGGCGGCCAGGGAGAGCCCGATGCCTGCTGCAGCAGCCGCCAGGCCGCCCAACGCGTAGATGATCAGGAACCATCTGGGCCCCACCGAGTCCTCCAAAGCTGGCCCGGCGGTGAGGAGGATGAACAGGTTCCCGAAGATGTGGAAGAGATCGGCGTGGAGGAACGCGTAGCTGACCGGTGTCCACCAGGCCCCGTCGAGCAGGCGGTCGGTGGACAACGCTAACTCCCCCAGGCCCAAGGCTGCCGGTGAGGTGAACCGCTGGACGAACTGGAGCCCGTAGAGCACGATGGTGGCGACGCCCAGCACGTAGGCCCGCGGCCAGTCCGACAGGAGGAGGACGGCGATCGTGGCCCCGATCAGGCCCAAGCCCACCAGGGAGAGGGGATCGGCTGGGAGCAGCGGCACGGCGGTCGAACAGGGCCCCTGGCCTTAACGCTTCAGTGGAACCCGGCGGTGCGCTGGGTGGCGATCAGGGCCGCAGAAGCTCATCGACCCCGCTGGGGTCCTTGAGGTCCTCGAGCAGGCCCTTCAAGCGCCCCATCTCCTCCTGGAGCTCCTGGTGGTGGCGCCCTGGGAAGAACATGTGCTTGCCAACCTCGACCGGGTTGTTGGGACGGACGGTCTCCATGGCCGACAGGCGGGTCCCGGTGCCCTCCTCGTGGATCCGGAAGGCGAAGTGGACGTGGCCGTCCAGGTCCCGGACCTCGACCCGGTCGGCCTCGCTGGTGATATCCAGCGGGCCGTCGGTCGGGATCCGGTGGTCCAGAGCTCGGAGCACGTTGGGATGCACCAGCAGCTCGGTGACCTGGTCTGGGTCAGCGTCGACGTGGATGCTGGCGGCGTCCCGGAACGGCGTGAGTCCAAGCATGGGGACCGGCTCCTTATCTGGTGGCCAAGGCACATCAACCCCTCGCAGGTACGTGCCACGGAGTAGCACGGCCAGGGTGGGGGCCTCGTGATGATGCTCATCCTGCCACACCCCTTGGCTTTTTCTCCCGTTCCCACGTGCCAGACACGTGAAGGCCACCGCCACCGCCCATCCGATCCAAGGCCTGGTCAAGTACCACGGCCTGGCGGACTTCGAGACCCGGCAGCCGCTCCACGCCTCGATCTCGGTCTGCACAGCGCCCCTGGCCACGACGACCACCGTGGCCACGGGCCCCGACGTCGACCATGTGACGATCGACGGTCAGGACGTCAGGGGTCGTGCCCTGGAGCGCGTCGTCCAGGTCCTCGACGCCGTCCGGGATCGGGCCGGCACCGGCGAGGGGCTGCGCGTCGTCTCCCGCTCCGACTTCCCTCAGCGGGTGGGCCTCGGTTCGTCCAGCAGCGGGTTCGCGGCCCTGGCTCACGCTGCCCAGGCCGCCCTGGGCCTCGACCTCGACCCGGACCAGGTCTCCCGGATCGCCCGTCTTGGCGCCGGGTCGGCCAGCCGGGCCACCACCGGAGGCATCAGCGAGTGGTTCCTGGAGGAGGGGGACTCCGGCAGCCGGCAGCTGGCCGGACCGGCCGAGATGGATTGGCCGATCCTGATGGCCCTGGTCGAGCACGAGGAGCCGACCGAGGACGTCCACAAGGACGTCATGGCCAGCCCCCTGCTCGAAGCGCGGGTCACCTACGTCGAGGGTGCCCTAGAGCACGCGCGGCAGGCCGTGGCCGACGGGGACGTCCAGAAGCTGCTGCAGATCGCCGAGCACGACACCCTGAACCTGCACGCCATCACCATGACCGGTGCCCGGGGGCGCATCACCTGGCAGCCGGCCACCGTGGCCATCATGCACGCCGTCTGGGAGCTGCGCGATCAGGGCGTTCCGGCCTATTTCAGCATCGACACCGGTGCCACCGTCTACGTCAACACCCTGCCGGGCCACCAGGACGAGGTCGCCGAGGCCCTGGTCGGGATCCCCGGCGTGGCCAAGGTCCTGCGCGGCAGCGTCGGTGGAGCCGCCCGGCTGGTGGACGAGCACCTGTTCTGAAGGGGGACCTGCCCGATCCCAGGGCCCAGGCGTGGGTCGGTGCGAGCCGGGTGCCCGATAGGTTGAAGAGCTGGGTCAGGGCTGGGCCCGGCATGAAGCTCTTGCGGGAAGGCAAGGTCAAGGACGTCTACGAGGTGTCCGGGGACGAGCTCCTGTTCAAGTTCTCGAACAGGATCAGCGTCTTCGACAAGATCATC
>CAYXGD010000006.1:0-26060 GCA_964464425.1 uncultured Thermoplasmatales archaeon | reverse complement strand
GGCTGGCTGAAGCCATCGGACCGCTGCTCGGCCGTCCCGTCCGGTGCCATCAGTGCCCGCCTCCGCCGCCACCGCCACCGCCGCCACCTTCACCTTCCCCGGTGGGGAACTGGAAGATGGTACGGTCGTACATGGAGATCTTGAAGGGATCGTACCTCGAGAGGTGACAGCTGCAGAAGATGGTCTCACCGTAGCCCGACGAGATGGCGAGCTCGGCCTCGTGGAAGCCAGGCACGCAGCAGAAGTGCGTGCAGAACGAGCAGGAGGCCATGAAGACCTCGTCGGGGTTGTCCGGGTTCTCCGGCATCCAGCTTCGGATCTCCTCCTCGAGGGGTGCCGGGACCCGGGGCCCGAACTCGAGCTCGTCCTTGGGGAACTTGATGATGATCCCGGTGATGGTGTCCTCGGGCTCGACGCCACCGGACCGCCATCGGACCGCAGCGCCGACGCCGGGGAACTCGCTGAACTTCTCCAGGGGCTCGTTGGCCGGGAAGTCGTCCGGGGTGACGGTCTGACCGATGAGGTCCTTGTACCAGGCATCGAACCCCTTGGCGATCTTCTCCTCGGTCACGTAGTACTCCAGCAGGTTATCGCTCTCGAAGTCGGGGAACGTGCCCGGGGCCCGCTCGTGGCTGCAGTACTTGTACCAGTTGAGCTGGCCCTCCTGGGCGTCGGGGATGCCCCGGAGCTCGCCGGAGCTGGTGATCTCCAGGGGGATCAGCGGCAGGCCGTAGGGGGCCGGGCTACCCTTGATGACGTGGACGCCGGGGTAGGTGACAGGGACGACCTCGACGTTGACGTCCGAGATCGGCCTGAGCATCCCGAAGCCAGCAGCCCCGAGCGCACCGGCGCCGGCGACGCCTGCACAGGCCTTGATGAAGCTTCTCCGGTCGAATCCGTTACCGGGCATGGTTGATCACAGGTTGGAGTGTCGTTTCAGAGCAGGTCTTCCCACTTCTGCTTGCGTTGCTTGACGATGACGATGTCATCCAGGAAGAACCGGCGGTAGAGCACGAAGATGATGCCGAGGACCAGGAACGCGTTGGCCAGCCAGAACGTCATGATCTGCTGGGCTTGGACGCTGTTCCAGCCGAGCAGGATCCCGGCGACGAACAAGGACACGAACACGATCTCGATGGCCGTCAGAGCCACGATGGCCCACGCGACACTGGCTGGAGCTTCGGCGGGCTCGTGGCGGACGACATCCCCCGGCTCCTTGGCCATCCTAGGCACCACCGAAGATGTTGGTGAACTCGGTCAGCGCCCAGAGGCCGATGGCGATCAGGGAGAGCAAGATGGCGACCTTGCTCGGATCGGGAAGGAAGCCGCCTTCCTCCTCCACGGCGTCGGCGTCCACGGACGCTGCAGCCGCGGTCACGGTCTTGGCGCCGGTCCGGTGGTCCGTGACCTCCTTGGACTCACCGTAGCGGAAGTAGAAGAACGTCCCGAAGAGGACGATGAAGATGATGACGAAGCTGGCGATCCCGACCCAGTAGGCCAGGTAGTCGACGCCGAGCTCGGTGATCTCCTCCTCGCCGCCGGCGGCAGCACCGACGTGGAGGGTGCCCTCCATGCCACCGCTGCGGTGACCGGGCACCGAGCAGATGTAGACGATGGAGCCGGCGAACTCCGAGGGGAAGGTGACGGTGAGGTCGTAGGCTTCGCCGGCACCGAGCAGCGGGGTCTTGACGGCCTCCCCGCCGTCCTCGCGCTCACGGAGATCCTCCTCGTCGAACTCGGCGTCGCTGTTCTGCAGCTGGAGAAGCGTGAAGTCGTGGTCGGTCTGTCCGACGTTGACCACGTGGAAGGTGACCTGTGTGTTGGGCCCGATGGTGATGTCCGCCGGATGGATGACCAGATCGGCGCCGGCCTCGCCCAGGTAGACATCGACGGTCATGGTCGTCGGGCCTTCGAGGGGCTCCTCGGGCACCGGCCGGTCGCCGCCGGAGGACGGTGCCTGGCCTGACGTGTTGGCGGCACCGCTCTCGGTCTGCTGGGGCTCGGTCGTGTTGTCGCCGGCCGTGCCCCCATCGGAGGCGGTCTGGTTCCCGGCGGTCTCGTTGCCAGCGGTCTGGTTCCCCCCGGCGTCCTGCGCCAGGACACCCGCGGGGGCCATCAGGAGCAGGACCGCCATCATCACCAGGAGCGCACGCATGGTTCTCGGTTCGGCCGAATAGGGTACCCGTATTTGACTGTTACACCCTTGAGCCAGGGCGGCACGATAGCGCATGGCGCTGTGGCCCCCGAGACGGTCCTCCGAGCCTCGCCTGAGGGCTCGATCACGGCGGGTGGCCGGTGGCCTTGGAACCGATGGACAGCACCAGGTGTCGGCTGGCTGGCTGCTGACCGCTGACCGCTGATCACCTGCCACGGGCCGACGCCTACCCCGGTTCTCGGATAGGCTCTAAATAGCCCCTTGCGTCTGCAAGCGGTGGAGGCGAGCGCGTGAACGGGAGCCATGCAACCATCCTGACCATCGCTGTAGCCGTGCTGACGCTGGGCTCGACGCTCGGACCCGTGGCCGCCCACGAGTCCACCGGGACCGACCTGAACACCTTGGTCCTGGACGACGTCTGGGACACCTTCGGACCCAGCGGACCGGCCGAGAACGAGATCGCGCAAGCCTTCGAGGCTCTGGGCTACCCGGCCGACAGCGCGGGCGGCAACTGCACCGCGAGCTACACGCACCACTTCGACCCGGCCACCGACACGGGCTGCCAGCTCGCCGGCGGGGGCGAGGGTGGCGACACGCACACACCCACGTTCTACCAGTGCGACGGGGCCGACGCGCAGGACCACCCCGACGGCGACATCCAGATCCAGGCTGACGCTCGCAACCCGTTCTTCCACAGCAGCCTCGAGAACGGCATCTTCGAGGCCACGGGCACCTTCTTCGTCGACATCGAGTTCACCGGAGCCCACGCCGACGAGATCGACGAGGTCTGGTTCATCTACTTCCACACGTTCCCCTGGCCGGCCAGCAAGAGCCTGTGCCAGGGCCCCTACCCCCTGCCCGGCGCCTACGTCGAGTACGTCACGGGCGATACCGACGGGCGCAACGGGTGGGAGATCCCGGTCAACACGCTCACCGTCCCCGACATGGCCTACGGTGCCGGGATCCGTGCCCTGGACGCTGACGGCAACGTGCTCAAGACCGGGTACGTGTACGCCAACGTCAACAACTACCTCAACGACCTGGCCTGGCAACCCAGCTCCCCCGAGCAGTGCCAGCAGGGATCCGACGGCTGCAACATCCACGACGTCACGCCGCCCTGGCCGGTCGTCAAGGGCGCCGAGGGGAAGATCAAGCTCCCCGACAACAACGCGGCCGAGCACTGCCCCAACGGTGTCGCCTTCGAGTTCGGCGAGGCTCTGGCTTCGTTCGAGGTGATCGAAGGAGGCTCGTACTCCGAGTTCCCCTCGACGCCTCGGGACTCCGAGACCGTCCCCCTGACCACCGTCGATAGCGAGGCCTTCGGTCCCAGCTACTGCGTGGCCACAACGCAGGCCGACCGGATCATCGTCCGGGCCACCGACGAGTACGGGAACGTGGCGCTCCGCACCGTCACGGACTTCTAAGCGGGCTCGCCGGCCGGGAGGGCCTCTCCCGGCCATCCTCTGCCTCTCTGAGATTTATCGCTAGAGGGTCAAGAAAAGAGCTTTATAGGCTGCTGGAGGTCGGAGCCCGAGGCGCGGGAGCCGAGGCCCTGCGCTTCGCCCTAGGAGGCTTCGACACATGAGGCGACCCATCGCGATCATCTCCATGCTGATGCTGTTGATCGTCCCCATCACCCCGATGGCCGGCGCGATCGACACCAACGAACTCGTGTTCGACAACATCTGGCCGGTCTTCGGACCCGGTGGCGAGACGGACGCCATCGTCAACCCCCTGCTCGACGAGGGCGACCTGAACGCCGAGGCTTTCGGCGGCACGGTCACCGAGGAGCCGACCGCCAGCACGACCGCCGACGGTCAGCCGACCTACGAGCTCTCCGGCTACCAGTGCGCGGGCACCAACCCGAACACCGGTGCCGAGTACGACGTCTCCATGAGCTCGCCCAACCCGTTCTTCCACAGCAGCCTGGAGAACGGCATCTTCGAGGCCACGGGCAGCTTCTTCGTCGACGTCGACTTCACCGGTAACGACGCGGACAAGGTCGAGGAGGTCCACTTCGGTTTCGCCCACACCTTCCCCTGGCCGGCGAGCAGCGTCCTGTGCAACGGGGCCTTCCCGCTGCCGGGCGCCTACTACGAGTTCTACCGTGGGGACACCACGGGCACCGACGGCTGGGAGATCCCGGTCAACACCCTGCTGGTCCCCGACTTCGCCTACGGGGCCATCCTGCGCGCCATGGACAGCCAGGGCAACATCCTGGCCTCGGCCTTCGTGTACGCCAACGTCAACAACTACGCGAACGACGAGAACTGGCAGCCCGGCACGCCCACCAGCTGCGACCAGGACGGCGACACCGGTCCGCTGCTGTGCCCGTACCAGGACGTCACCCCGCCCTTCCCCACCGTCAAGGGCGCCGAGGGGCACAATGCCGCTGATACCTGCCCGAACGGCGTCCTCGTCTCCTACGGCGAGCCGCTGGACAACCCGACCACCACAGACACACCGGCGTTCGACACGGTCACGAGCCACACCTTCAGCGAGACCCCCGATGGTCAGGTTCAGGAGCGGGACGTCGATTCGGTCCTCCTGGTCCAGGTCGACAGCGAGCCCTGGGGACCTGAGTACTGTGTGAGCAAGACCGCCGGCAGCCCGATCGTCGTCCAGGCCGAGGATCAGCTCGGTAACATCGGCATCCGCGAGATCCACTTCGCGGAGTAGCTCGGCGCTCTCCGCCCGGCGCTCGCCGGGCACCCTCTTCCCCTCTTCTCTCTCTCCCTGCCAGCACCAGCCTGGAGGCTCCAAGCCTGGCGGACATCGCCCAGGCAGGGTGCCTCTGACCTCGGCGAGGCCCAAGGTTTTTCAAAGCGCGAGAACGGTTGGCTGGGCGACGGGCCAGGGAGGCCCGGGAAGCGAGAAGGAGGCGAACCCATGAGAGGAACCATCACGATCTGTATCGTGCTGATCCTCGCGGGTCTGGCTCCCGCCGCAGCCGGCTTCCACCTCAGCGCCGGGGTGGAGGACGGCGTGGGTGTGACCCCCGAGGAAGGGACCGTTGACCGACCTGTGACCGTCCCGCTCGACCGGCAGAAGGTCGGGCTGGGCTTGACCGGTTGCCAGGACTTCGAGGCGACCGGGAGCCCCGGGAACGTGGTCGCATCGACCGACACATCCCGGGACGAGTTCTGCGAGCTCCTCAAGTACAACGACCTCGAGGAGACCAGCGAGCTCGTCCAACCCAAGCCCAGCGACTGGACCTCGGACACCCTGGACCAGCACATGCCCGGGTTCTCGATCCCCGACGTGGGCAGCGTCCAGATCACCCAGTTCGACGTCGTCCAGGCCAACGAGGCCGGTGCTGCCTACTTCGCGCCTGGCTTCACGACCTGCTTCGTCCCCGGGACGGGCCCGGCCTACAAGACCGCCCACGACGTCGGGGCCCAGGCCGGCCTGACCGAGGACGGCGACACGGTCGCCGAGAAGGAACCCAGCGCCGCCCAGAACCCCTGCGACGTCTACGTCGGCGCCCAGATCACCTACCCCAACGCCGTCGACCTCGTCCAACGCGAGTCCGGCGCCATGGACATGAACGGGTGGATGATCCCCCAGGGCAAGACCAAGTGGCGCGCCTTCGTCCAGGCCAACATCGCCGGCCAGCAGCACACCGTCGACCGGACGGTGCTCCAAGCCATGGTCAACGGCGAGGATTTCGACGGCGACGGCGAGCTGGAGATCGACTTCGACGACGACGGCATCGCCGACCCCGGTGCCGCCGGTGCCGACGGCGGCCTGCCTGCCGGGGCAAGCCCCAGCGTGTGCGGGTTCTTCCCCGCTGAAGGCGACAAGGGCTCCCTGGGCAAGCTGTGCGATGTCGAGTTCGTCTGGATCGAACCAGGGGCTGCTCCCGGCAGCAACGACCCGCCGGTCAGCAGCGAGGATTACAGCGACCGGTGCGAGGCGCCGGCCTACCTGTGCGGTGTCAACCAGCCTGGCTGGTACGCCCGCTTCACCAGCGACGCGATCGTCACCGCCGCCTCGGCCCAGTTCACCGCCACCGAGCACAGCACGACGGGCTACGACGTGTTCCACTGGGTCCTGGCCCCGACCGAGAGCGCCTGCCAAGGCGAGGCCGAACCCGGCTTCCGGTTCTCGGTCCCCTCGGGATCGGCGGCCAGCGCGCCCTACGCGGCCCACGACCTGGACGTCTACACGACACCGTCCACGGCCGCCGACCAGCGCTGGATCGGCAACACGTGGGAGGCCACCCAGGCCCTGGAGTCGAACCTCACCGGCGACCCGCTCGGCATCGTCTCGCAGGCTGCCGGCTCGGCGGCTGAGCCGGCTGTCGGCGCGACCTACGCCGTCTCCAAGGACAACGTCTACGAGCCGAACGCGCCGGGCGACACGAGCCAGATCGGTCTCGAGGGCCCCGGCGGCGGGCTCCAGGTGGTCGACAGCGACGGCGACATCACCCGGACCAAGCTCGACCGATCGCTCGAGACGCCGGAACCGTGCGACATCCTGCGCAACACCGACGAGGATGTCGCCGACCCGTGGGTCCCCTACATCGACGCCCGGGCCACCCGGGACGTCGTCGGCGACGGCCTGCTCGGCGCTGGGCCTCTGGCGTTCGACACCGTCGGCCGGGAGAACGCAAGCGCGCTGGACCCCTACGCGAACACCGACCCGAGCCAGGACGACCAGAACCGGCCCGGACCGGAGCAGATGTTCTTCTTCGGTGAGGTCGGCATGCTCACCGACAAGAACGACAACGGTGCCATGGGCTTCCCCGGCGCCGAGAACCTCTTCGACTCGATCCAGGCCTACCCGCTGTTCTGGGACATGTGGGTCGAGGTCCAGCCCGATGGGACCCTGTCCGTCGGCGAGGACGATCCCAGCACCCCGGACTCCGACGAGAGCCTGGCGGGGTGCACGTACACCGACGATCAACCCCGGCGGCTACCCTCGCACATGCAAGCCGGCGGGTACGGGCCCCGCACCGGCCTGATCCAAGCCTGGTACCTGCGCGAACCGACCTACGTGTTCAACTTCGTCACCAGCGAGGTGTTCGTGAGCCCAGGCGACCGGGTGATCGTCACGTCCAGCGCGGCCTACCTCGAGATGATCAAGGACAAGGACACCACCCCGATCCACCGCGCGTTCGTCGGCGGCCTGATCAACCAGACCCTGGCCAAGCTCCCGGCGGAAGCCAACTACGGGACCGGCCAGTTCATCTGGGGCGGTGAGAACGGCACCGTGGCTGGCATGGACGACCAGGTCGAGTTCATGTCCGTGGAGCACATGCCCGAGACACCGCTGGACTACTCGGCCAACTGCGACTTCCCCGGCTTCGGCTGGCAGAACCTCTACTCGTTCCACCACCACTGCGAGCCGACCGGGACGGTCTGCGGTGACGACACGGTCGTCAGCCACTACATCCTGGACAAGCAGACCGGCAGCAGCGTGCTCGGGGAGGGTGACACCTGGATGGAGCCCTTCAACCCCATCGGGGACGAGGGCGACAGCTTCGAGTTCGGTGACGACGGGCTCTACCACCTCTGGGACGTCGACCCCCTGGACAACGACCCGAGCCGCAACCACGACGAGCTCACCAAGGCGTGCGCAGCAGGGGACCACAGCACGGCCGACCGGATCGAGTGCCCCCACCAGGTCACGGGCCTCAGCTTGTCCGGCACCTCGCTCTCGTGGGACCCCGTCCCCGAGGCGCAAGCCGCCAGCGATCGCGGCGCCGGCGAGATCCACTACGAGATCGACCTGCGGGACACCAGCGACGGGACGCTGCTGGACACGCTGGAGACGACCAGCACGTCGGTGGACCTGAGCACCAGCTCGGCCACCGGCACCGTCGACGTGACCGTCGAGGCCGTCTACGATTTCACCACGACCCAGGACGGCACGCCGATCTCGTACGATCGCGCCGGGCCCGCCTCGGCGACGGTCACCACCACGCTGAGCTGAGGCTCACGTGGACCGGGGCGGGGGGGTCCCCCCGCCTCTTCTCTTCCTCTTCTCCCCCCGCCAGCCACGCGACCGTCCCGGGCGCCTCCCGCTGGGTGCCCCTGCGGGCGGGGGGCACGAAACAGCTAACTAGCGTGAGAGGGAATGGCAGGGGTCTCCGCTGGGCCCGGCCTGGCGGTTGGAGGCATGAGGCGATGAGAGGCGCATACGCGATCGCGTTAGTGTTAGTGCTTGCTGGGCTGGCCCCGATGGCCGCTGGGTTCCATCTCAGCGCCGGGGCCAACGACGCCGTGGGCGTCACCCCTGAAGAATCCCCGGCGGACCCGACGGTCCCCCTCGACCGCCAGAAGGTCGGGCTCGAGTTGCCGTCGACCTGTTTCCAGGCCGACGGGAACGTGACCGGCTCCTCAGGGTCGGTCACCGCAGCCCTCGAGAGCGACGACTTCTGTGGCCGCTTGGTCTACAACGAGAACCCGGACCTGGACTTCGTCCAGCCCAAGCCCGGCGACTGGCAGCAGGACACGCTCGACCAGGACCTGCGGACGTTCAGCATGGGCGACGGGACCCAGGTCTCGATCACCCAGTTCGACGTGGTCCAGGCCCAGGAGGCCGGCGCGGCCTACTACAGCGACGGGTTCTCCACCTGCTTCGTGCCTGGTACGGGCCCCACGTACAAGGACGCCCACGACCAAGGTGCCGCGCTCGGCCTGACCGAGGATGGTCAGGCGGTGGGCGAGAAGGAGCCCAGCGATTCGCAGAACCCCTGCGATGTCTACTACGGCGCTCAGGTCTCCTACCCCAACGCCGGTCAGCTGGTCCAGCAGACCACTGGCGCGATGGACATGAACGGCTGGATGACCCCGGGCAAGACCAAGTTCATCGGCTTCCTGAAGGCCAACATCGGCTCCCAGGCCGATG
The DNA here is from genome assembly GCA_964464425.1 of uncultured Thermoplasmatales archaeon. Taxonomy (GTDB): domain Archaea; phylum Thermoplasmatota; class SW-10-69-26; order SW-10-69-26; family SW-10-69-26; genus CAYXGD01. The sequence continues at coordinate 17,050 of CAYXGD010000006.1, read as the reverse complement.
TCGTTGTCGATGACCACGTCCTCCAGGCCATCGTCAGCGGCGAGGAGGCGGCAGGTATCGACATCACCGGCGACAACCAGCTCTCCGCGAGCGGTGCGGCTGGTGCCGACGGTGGCCTGCCCGCCGAGGCGATCCCCAAGGTCTGTGGGTTCTTCCCGGCCGAGGGCAACAAGGGCACCCTGGAGTCCCGCTGCGACATCGAGTTCAAGTGGATCGGTCCCCAGGAGGACCCGAGCTCGGGTGAGCCCCCCTTGTCGAGCACCGACTACAGCGACTGGTGCGCCGCGCGCGCCTACCTGTGCGGGGCCAACACGCCGGCGTGGTACTCCGAGTTCCTCTCGAGCGCCATCGGCGGGCACCTCCTCAACCAGTTCCTCGTCCAGGAGCAGAGCACCACGGGCTACGACATCTTCCATTGGGTCGCCGCACCCACGCAGAGCGCGTGCGGCGGTGACCAGGAGCCCGGGTTCCTGTTCAGCCCGCCCAGCGGGTCGTCCGCCGCGGCCCCCTATCTGGGTCACGATCTGGACGTCTACACGACGCCCTCGACCGCCGGCAACGTGTTCTTCCAGCAGCACGCCGACGAGGCGGCCAACGCTGCTGCCGATCAGGTCGCTGGGGACCCGGTCGGCACCGTCGAGGACGCCATCGAGCTGCCACCGGAGGTGACAGGGCCGGTCAACGAGGCGGAGGATCAGGCGATCAACGCCACATACGCCACGTGGAAGGATCGGGTCCTCGAACCCAACGCCGTCGGCGACACGAGCCAGACGTCGTTCTCGGCCAGCTACGTGGACAGCACCGGCGCCCTGGCCGCGGACCTCGTCCGCGAGGCCGCTGCCGGCTCGGCCCTGGAGGACTGCGAGATCCTGCGGGGCAACAGCGAGCAGGTCGCTGACCCGTGGGTCCCCTACCTGGACAGCCGGACGACCAAGGACGTCAACACGGACCTCCTGTTCATCGGGCCGTACAACGACCTGACGTTCGACAAGCAGCAGGACGCCTACAACCGCGGCGACTCCTGGCAGTACTTCCACTTCGGCGAGATGGCCATGACCAACGACCGCAACGATGGCGGCGGGTACGGCTTCCCCGGCACCGACAACCTGCTCAAGGACATCGACCAGCGCTACCCCCTGTTCTGGGACATGTGGGTCGAGGTCGACGAGACCACCGGGGACGTCACCATCGACGAGGACGGTGGCTGCCAGTACACCGGGACGGGCCTCGACGAGCATCTGCCAGCCGAGATGAAGAAGGCAGGCTACGGCAAGCACACCGGCCTGATCCAGGCCATGTACCTGCGCGAGCCCTCGTACCAGTTCAACTTCGTCTCGACGAACACCTTCCCGTTCATCGGGGACCGGGTCTACGTCCAGCTCAGCGCCAACTACATCGAGATCCTGCGTCAGAGCCTGGGCCCCGACCTCGCTGACGGGACGAGCGACGACGTCGACGGCGACGTCGACACCTCGGCGAGCATCGTCAAGGGCCTGATCGATCAAGCCCTGGAGCGACTGCCCAAGGTCTCCGGGTACGGGGACGGCACGTTCACGTGGGCGCCCCAGGGCGTCAACGAGGGCGGCGTCCTGATCGACGACAAGGTCGAGGTCATGTCCATCGAGCACGACGACTCGGTGGACCTCGACTACTCAGCCCAGTGCGACTTCCCTTGGTTCGGCTGGCAGAACCTCTGGTCCTTCGGGCCGCACGCGTGCGGTAGCCCGGAGACCTCGGCGTTGGTCTGCGCCGACGACACGGTGGTCACCCACTACGTCATGGAGGTGACCGACGCTGGGCCGCTTCCCAACACCATCGGGACCCCCGGTGGGAAGGACCTGCCGGCCTTCAAGCCCGACGGCGAGACCCCCTTCGAGTTCGGGGTAGGGATGCACAGCATGTTCGACGTGGATCCCTTCGACAACGATCGGAGCCGGAACATCGAGGAGGACACCGACCCGTGCACGGCCGGTGACTTCGAGAGCGGCGCTCGCATCGAGTGCCCGCACAAGGTCTCCGGTGTGTCCAACACCGGGGCCACCATCACGTGGGACGGCGTCATCGAGGAGACCGAGATCCAGGAGCGCCGGACCGTCGGCAGCATCCACTACGTCGTGGAAGCCACCGACAGCACCGGAGCCCTGGTGGACAGCGCCGTGGTCACCGACGGTAGCGGCTCGGCGACGCTGGGTATCCCCAGCGGGACCACGGTCGACGTGACCGTCCAAGCCGTCTACAACTTCGGCACGGACATCTCGGCGGCCAGCGGGTTCCAACCGGCCTCGTACGATCGGCCGGGCCCCGCCTCCGACCCGATCCAGGTCACCGGGTAGGCTGAGCCTGGCGACGACGGCCGGGGCAGCCGCCCCGGCCACCTCTCTTCTTCTCCATCGGACCTAGCGGCAGCCAGGGTGCGCCTCGCTAGGGGGACGCGAAAAAGTTCATGTAGGGCCAAGGGAGATGCTCAGCCAGCGAGGCCTTGGGAGGCCCAAGGACCCTCTGCGAACCGAAACGGAGGCAACGCCTTTGAGAGGCACCATCACCATCGCGATCGTTCTAGTGCTAGCGGGCTTCGTCCCTCTGGCGTCCGGTTTCCACCTCAGCGCGGGAGCCAACGACGCCGTGGGCGTGACGCCCGAGGAAAGCCCCGACGACCCGACGGTCCCCCTGGACCGCCAGAACGTCGGGATCACCGACCCTGACGACTGTTTCGAGGCGAGCGGCTCAGCCGACGACATCGCCGCGTCCGTCGATACCGACGAGTTCTGCGGCGAGCTGGTCTACAACGACCTTGAGGGGACCGAGCCCCTGATCCAGCCGGCCCTCGACACCGGCTTCGCGCTGGACCAGCACATGCCCGCCTTCTCCATGGGCGACGGCACGACCGTGCAGGTCACCCAGTTCGACGTCGTCCAGGTCTCCGAGGCCGGGTTCGGCTACTTCAGCGACGGGTTCTCCACCTGCTACGTCCCCGGGTCCCTGTCGTACTACGAGGCTGCCCACGACGCCGGGAACCAGGTCGGCCTGACCCCGAGCTCCGAGGATGTCCACGAGCAGGAGCCCAGCGACCAGCCCTGTGACATCTACGTGGGCGCTCAGGTCGCCTACCCCAACGCCGTCAACGTGGCCCAGCAGACCACCGGGACCATGGACATGAACGGCTGGATGATGCCCAACGGCAAGACGAAGTGGATCGGGTTCCTCGAAGCCGACATCGGCGCCGACCCCGCGTGCCAAGGCGTCACCGTCGACGACGACACCCTGGTCGGCATCGTCAAGGGCGAGGCCGTGGCTGGCGTCGACGTCAACTGCGACGGCGAGTTCGACGCCCCCGGCGCCGCCGGTGCTACCGGCGGTCTGCCCAACAGCGCGATCCCCAACGTCTGCGGCTTCTTCCCGGCCGAGGGCAACAAGGGGACCCTGGAAGGCACCTGCGACATCCAGTTCTTCTGGATCGGTCCCGAGGAGAAGTCCGACCCGAGCGCTAGCCCGGAGGACCCCTTCTTCGACTCCGAGGACTACTCCGACTGGTGCGCCTCCCGCGCCTACATGTGCGGGACCAACCAGCCCGGCTGGTACGCCGAGTTCCTGTCCGACGCGCTGGGCGGCCACCCGCTCAACCAGCTCCTCGTCCAGGAGCACAGCACGACGGCCTACGACATCTTCCACTGGGTCGCCGCGCCCACGCAGAGCAGCTGCGGAGGCCTGCAGGAGCCTGGGTTCCTCTTCGAACCCAGCGATGCCTCGCCCGACGCTGCCGCCGCGTACGCGGCCCACGACCTGGACGTCTACACCACGCCGAGCACCGCTGCCGGCGTGCGCTCCACGTCCAACGTCGACGCAGCCGCCAACGCCTTCGTCGACGAGGAGACCCGCAGCCCGATCGAGACGGTCGGCGACGCGCTGTCCCTACCCCCTGAGGCCACCGCCACGGTGACCGAGACCCAGGCGCAGGTCGACAACGCCACCCTCCTGGTCCACAAGAACAGCGTCCAGGAGCCCAACGCGTACGGCGACACCAGCCAGGTCGCGATCGAGGGCGACAACCCCAAGACGTTCATCGGCACCGACGGCAGCGCGATCGACGCTGACCTCACCCGCTCGCTGGACAACCCCCTGCCGTGCGACATCCTTCGCGGCAACGAGCAGGTCGCCGACCCCTGGGTCCCCTACTTCGACATCCGCACCGTGCGGGACGTCAGCGGCGACGGGCTGTTCGTGTCCAACGACGCCTTCGACCCCTACCTGACCACCGACCGCAACCAGGACGACCAGAACCGCCCTGGCCCGTTCCAGTACTTCCACTTCGGTGAGGTCGGTATGCTCACCGACAAGGTGGACGACGGGTTCGCCCCCGACGGCAACAACCGGATCTTCCCCGGTGCCGACGACCTCTACAACGAGGACTGGGCCTACCCGCTGTTCTGGGACATGTGGGTCGACGTCGACGAGACCACCGGCGACGTCACGATCGACCGCGACGGTGGCTGCGAGTACACCGGCGTGAGCCAGATGACCGGGAAGCTCCCGGGCCTGATGGCCGACGCCGGCTACGGCAAGCACACCGGGCTGATCAACGTCTACTACCTGGAGGAGCCCACGTACATCATGAACTTCAACACGTTCGATATCTACCCCTTCCTGGGGCAGACGGCGTACGTGACGATGTCCTCCAACTACGTGGAGATCCTGCGCCAGAGCCTCGGTCCGGACCTCGTGGACGGGACCTCGGACGATGTCGACGGTGATGTCGACGCCTCGGCCGCCCTCGTCACGGGTCTGATCAACGACGTGCTGGCCAAGATGCCCGAGTACCTGTCGAACTACGAGGGTCCGCTGGTCTGGGACCCCTCGGGCGTGAACGGTGTGGATGACCAGGTCGTCATCCTGCCCGTCGAGACCGACCCGACCGCCCCGCCGGACTTCTCCGGCAACTGCGACTTCCCCGGCTACGGCTGGCAGAACAGCTGGTCCTTCGCCCACTACTGTGGCACCTCGCAGGCCACCGTCTGCGAGGGCGACACCGTGGCTGCCGGGTACTACATGGAGGTCACCGACACCGGCCCGCTGGCCGACACCATCGGCGGCACCGACGCCATCCCGGCCTTCAAGCCGGGCGGCGAGGAGGACGACCCCTACGTGTTCGGGACCGGGTTCCACAAGATGTACGACATCGACCCGTTCGACAACGACCCGACCCGCAACCTGCCCGAGCGCACCAACCCGTGCACGCCGGCGGACTTCGAGACCGGCGTCCGGGTCGAGTGCCCGCACCAGGTCAGCGGCGTCGAGGTCACCGGTGGTACCGGGACGATCGACGTCACGTGGACGGCCGTGCCCGAGCACGCCGCCGCCGAGGAGGATCGCAGCGTCGGTGACTACGAGTACGTCATCGAGGTCAGCGACGCCAGCGGCAACCTGATCACGACCGTGACCGACTCGGACGACGACCAGCAGGTGACCATCAGCGGTCTCTCGGCTGGCGACGTCAGCGTGACCGTCCGCGGGAAGTACAACTACGAGACCCAGTTGACCGTGAACAGCGCCAACGTGCCCGCGAGCTACGACCGGCTGGGTCCCCGGTCCGACGCCGTCACCGCCACCGTGTCCTAAGGGACACGACCCCTCCGCGGGGGCGCTCCCCCCGCGTCTTCTCTCCTTCTCCTCTCTTCTTCCCGACCCGAGCGCAGCGGCTGTCCCCGGCGAGCCGGCGCCGCCCGGCGCGTCCTGTCGTGCCAACACAGAAACCTCTAACCGGAGGACCTGCGTGCCTGGCCCCATGCGGGCGCTGGCAGCCGTGGCGATCGTGGCCCTGCTCCTGGTCCCCTCCGTGGCAGGCGCTGCGACGCCTGGGGCGTTGGGCACGACCATCGACGACCACCTGGGCAGGGTCAACGACGATCTGTCCAACGCCAACGCGACCTACGGCGACCGCAGCGAGTTCCAGAAGGCCCGGTTCGAGATCCGACAGGCCGCAGGTCTCCTGCTGGCCAACGCGACCCTCCTGGCTGAGGAGCACCTGATCCGAGCCCAGGGCGCGGTGGCCACCGGCCGGCTGCGAGCCCAAGCCCAGGGCACCGCCGACCCCTCCCAGCAGGTGATCGACCGGTCCAAGGAGATCGTCTCCCAGGCCGACCAGCTCATCGTCCAGGTCCGCGGCGACCTGCGGAGCATGGAACGCGCCGGCCTCGAACCCGTGGCCTTCGATGGCGGGCTGGCCGTCGCCCACACGCTCATCCGAGCCATGGAGCTCAGCCAGAACCACCGGATCGCGTTGCAGAGCTGGGAGGAGGGGGACCACTCCCCGGCCACCGAGGCCCAGGTCGTGTCCGGGGCCGTCGGTGCCCTGAGGATGGCCAGCGTGGCCCAGGACCTGCTCACCAAGGTCTCCGAGGCCCGCGACGAGGCCGCCCTGGAGCCCTTCGTCCCCCTGGAACGGCTCCAGCGGCTCACCGACCAGCGGGTGAACTGGACCGAGGCACGCGCCGGCCCGGCCCTCCAGGACAGCCTGGCCCGGGTCCGAGCCTTCGACACCTCCGGCGACCAGCTGTTGACGCTGGCTGCCTGCATGATCTTCGTCCAGAACCTGTCCTCCAACGGCCTGCTCTCTGAGTACCAGCAGGGCAAGACCGACGCCTTGGCCACCGCCATCAACCTCCACAACCAGACCGCGCCCAGGGTCGAGGGCTGGCTCGACCGCTACGACCTGCCCGGCGGCCTGGCCCTCGGCGCGCTGGCCAGCGCCGAGGTCGCCATCGCCTCGAGCACCAACGTGAGCCAGGACCGGGCGGCCCGGAACGGCGCCACGGCTGCAGGGTTCATCCACCTGGCCGAGGAGCACGGCGGCCTGGTCCAGCAGGGCCTTGGCAACATCTTCTACGAGCCCGGCGGCCCCATCGCGGCCTCGGACACCCAGGCCGGCAGCGGCGCCGACGTGCCGCTGTGGCTGGCTGGGGTGGCCGTCGTGCTGGCGCTGATCCTCGGCACCGCCCTCTTCGTCCGCCGGAAAGCTTGAGGTCCCGGCCTGTTCGAACCAGGGCCTGGTTCGCCCACCGATGCTCGTTCCAGGGTAAGACCTAAATGGGTCTTGAGCGATTGCGACGATGACTCATGGCTGGGAGGCCAGGGTCAGTGACAGGTGAGGCGACGTGAACACGAGGATCATCATAGCACTACTGCTGGTCACGGGGAGCATCCCGTTCCTGGCGACCCCGATGGCCAGCGCCAAGCACTTCAGCGTCGGAGGAGAGGAGACCGTCCTCGTCTCCCCCGGAGAGAACGATGACAACCCGAGTGTCCCGCCGGAAGGCGATCTCTTCCAGGCGGCGACCCGGACCCAGGAGGCCGATGGCGACGACTGCTTCCGGCCGACCGGGGACCTGGACAAGGCCCAGGATGAGGCCCAACGGTCCCTGGAGGCTGAGGCCGCCTGTGGGTTGCTGGTCTACAACGAAGGCACCACCTTCCAGCAGACCAGCGATCCCGACCAGACCTACCACGCGGTGACCACGGAGCTCCGCTTCGACGCCGTGTACACGACCACGGTCAGCTCCTACGGCGGCATCAGCTACTGTGCGCCGTGGTGCCCCGCGTTCCCGGGCCGTGCGCTCTACGACGCCTTCCACGACAACGCGTCCCAGGTCGGTCTCACGGAGGACTCCGACGAGGCGGATTACGACAAGAACGGCGACTACAACGCCAACGTCTACCTCAACGTCCCGCACGCCACCCTGGCCGCATCCCAAGCGTCAGGCATGTACGAGAACAACGGGTGGCTCTTCCCGGTCTACGACGAGACGATCGTCGCGTTCCTGGAGGAACGAGATCCGACGACCGGCGAGATGGTCTCTGTCGGTCCCGACCGCCTCGAGCAGATCGTGGCCGCCGAGAAGGCCGACGGGACCCTGGACCCCCGAGCCACCTCGGAGGTCTGCCTCTACAGCGCCGACCAGAAGATCACCACGGGCGCTGCCGACGTCTCCTCTTGCGAGACCTCCTTCGAGTACATCGCTGAGCCCGAGCGGGATGACAACGGCCCGGTCTACCAGGGCCCCTACTCGAGCCGGTGCGCCAGCCCGACCTACGCTTGCGGTGAGGCCTTCGGACCCTACTGGCAGGCTCAGGTCGTCTGCTCGTTCGGCGCGAGCATCTGCATCGATCACGACAAGGTGGACCTGGTCGCCGTGGCCGCCTTCGAGCGGGACGGCTACGACACCACCCGCGACTACGACGTCTGGCATTACGCCGTGGCACCCGTCCAGAGCGCCTGCAACGGGGACCAGGAGCCAGGCTTCCTGTTCGAGTCCTCCGAGGGCAGCCCCTACCTGGCCCACGACCTCGACGTCTACGAGCCGGCCGCGTCGCCGGTCGGCGGGGATCAGGCCATGCCCATCGAGGAGTGGGAGCGGGCCTTCTACGATGAGAACCAGCCGGGCGAGCTGCTCCGGAACTCGCTGTTCCCCGTCCCCGTGAGGACGCTGGGCAACGACGCCGATCCGACCAGCACCTTCGACGACTACAGCAAGGCCACGCGGGTCGAGCCCAACGCTCCCGGTGACACCACGCAACAGGACGTGGTCGTCCCCCGCAACCTCGAGGACGACCCCTGCATCAAGCTGACCCAGGAGGACGTCTTCGGGGACAAGCCGCGCGAGGTCGAGCACACCACCGACCCCTGGGTCAACGTCGTCAGCAACGACGTCACCCGCGACGAGGTCGGCGACGCAGCGGGCATCGGGCTGTACGGTACCGACGCGTCCCACCAAGACGCTGACAACCGCCCGGGTCCGGCGACCTTCTTCACCAGCGGCTTCGTCGGGATGTTCACCGACCGCAACGACGACGGCGACTACGACCAAGCCGACGCCAGCGAGGCGCTCACCGAGATCCAGCGCGTCGGTGCCTACCCCATGTACTACGACATGTGGGCCACCCTCGACGACAGCGGCGAGCCCCAGGTCGACACCGAGCGCGGCTGCACCTGGAGCGACGACAAGGGCACCCTGCCCGCCGTCATGGCCTCGGCCGGGTACGGCCCCCGCACGGGCCTGATCCAGGCCGTGCTCATCAACGAGCCGACGGCCTTGGTGAACGACGACACCAGCGACGTGTTCGAGTTCCCCGGCCAGGGCCCCAAGGTCTTCCTGTTCGCCACGCAGGCCATCCACGCCCTCTCCGGCGACTCGCTGGCCACGCTGGGCGACGGAGGGGACAGCACGGTCGAAGCCCAGGTCCAGGCCCTGATCGACAGGCTACCTGTGGACCGCACCCAGGCCGAGATCATCGCCGCCAACGAGCTGGGCCTCAGCGCCGAGCAGCCCAGCGATTTCGGCGAGCAGTGCGGGACCGATACGGGCGGCTACAGCAGCGCCTGGAGCTTCCTGCACGACTGCAACGGGTTCGACTGCAGTGGGGACACCATCGCCACCGCCTACACGTTCGAGCTGACCAGCAGCACGATCGGTGAGGGCGGCAAGGGCATCCCGTTCTTCCAGGCTGACGGCTCCACGAACTACGAGTTCGGGACGGGTCAGCACACCTGGTTCGACGTGGATCCCTTCGACAACGACCCCACGCGGAACTTCGTCGAGGATGCGGCGCCCTGCTCGGCGTTCAGCAACCTGTTCGACGGGGACGACTTCGGGAACCGGACCGAGTGCCCCGACGAGACCACCGGTCTCCAGGTGACCGCCAGCAGCGGCGAGGTCAGCCTGAGCTGGGACCCGACCGACGGCGCTGACGGCTACATCGTCAAGCGCGTCGAGGGCCAGGGCGATGCCAAGACGATCACGCGGACGACGGTGACCGGCACCTCGTACACCGACACCAGCGTGACCTCGGGGACGAGCTACACCTACTCGGTGGGCGCGTTCTACGAGTACCAGAACATCGACCTGCCCGACCGGCCCGGGCCGTTCACCCCGCCGCAGACGGTCACCCCGTCCTGACGCGCCCCGGGCTCCGAGGGGGGCCTTGCCCCCCACCTCTCCCCTCTTCCCTCTCTGATCTCCCGACCCGTGCGATCGCAGCCGACCGTAGGCCGTGTGAACCCGACGATGCACCGACGAACCTATAACGCGCCGAGCCAGCTCAACGCACCGATGCGATCGCTGGCTCTGGTGGCCGTCCTGCTCCTGCTGGTCCCGGCCACCGCCGCGCAAACCGCCACGCCCCGCGGGATCCAGGTCATCGACGAGCGGATCGGCCAGGTCAACGAAGCCCTGGCCAGCGCCAACGAGACGTACGGTGAGCGCGAGGCCTTCCAGGCCGCTCAGGTCGAGCTCGGTCGCTCCGGCCTGGCGCTCACCAAGGGGGCCACGGTCGTCGCCCGATCCAACCTGCTCAACGCCTACGCCGCCCTGGAGACGGGCCGCACCCAGGCCCAAGCCCAAGGCTCCGAGGATCCAGACCAGGCGCTCGTTGATCGGGCCCAGGCGCTGGCCCACCGGGCCGACGCCAACGTCTCGAGCCTCCGCTCGGACCTGGCGCATGCGCCCCAGGCGGGGTTGGAACCGGTCGCGCTCGACGGCCTCCTGGGCGTCGGGCACCTCGTCATCCAGGCGATGGACCTGCTCGATCAGCACAGGACCCACCAGCGCACCTGGGACCAGGGCCACCACACGGCCGAGGTCTCCCGGGGGCTGATCGGGACGGCCGCCAGCGCGGCCATGGCCGCCGACCTGGCCGCCGACCTCCGGGCCGGTACGGCACAAGCTCGGGCCGAGGCGCCGGTCGGCCAGATCGTTGCCCCTGGGACCTTGGCCCAGGTCAGCCAGGCGCGGGTCGACTGGGCCAAGGAGCAGGGCCCGGTCCCCAACCAGGACGGCCGCGACCGGTTCATCGGGTTCCACGGGAACGACGAACACCTCCTGGCCCTCGCCGCGTTCACGCTCTGGTACCAGGACGTCGCGTTCAACCGGATCGACACCCAGGCCCAGCGCGGCGGCGATATCGAGCCCCTCCAGGTCGCCCAGGAGCGGTTCGAGGCGGCCAGCGGGCCCATCGCCGCCTGGCACGACGAGCTCGGCACGGCCAGCCACACCGGACCGGGGGCCATGGCCAGCGCCGGGTTCACCCTGGAGAGGACGCCCCAAGATGGTGGTCGCCAGGCGAACCGGAGCGCGGCTTACGCGGCCAGCCTCGTCGCACGAGGGGTCGAGCACACCGCGGTCCTCACGGAGGCGTTCACGGGCGAAGCCCATGTGCCAGGCCAGCCCCTCCCCATGCCGGGTGCCAGCGCTGAGGCCGACGAGGCGAACCAGGCACCCCTGCCGGTGCTCCTCGGCGTCGGTGCGCTCATCGGGACCGCAGCCCTGGCCGGCTCTCGCCGGAGGCCTCGTTGATGCACCGGGCGCTGGCCCCCGTGCTGGTGCTCGTGCTCTTGGCCGGCGCCTGGCCGGCGACCCCGGCTAGCGCCCAAGAGGACGAGGCCTGCATCGGCGCGCCCGAGCTCCACCCGGACTACGAGTGGGAGTACATCGACCAGGATGGCGTCCACCGCTTCGAGGAGGTCATCCGCACGGGGCCGTCGGTCACCCGGTACGGGCAGTGGAACGTGACGACCTACGAGGTGACCGAGATCCAGGATGGCCAGACGCTGGTCACCGGCCGGCTGTACCGGTTCAACGACGACGGTCCCCATCCGATGGGTCTGATGCAGGTCGATCGGCGGCTCCACACCGAGGACGACGGCCAGCGCGTCGTCGATGCCTGGGACCCCCCGCTGCAGATCGTGCACGACGGGGCTCAGACCTGCCACTTGAGCCGATGGACGCACGAGACCCGGCACGTCCACGCCCGCGGGGGCGACCCGCCGGCAAGCGCGCATCGGGACGAAGCCTGGCAGGCCAAGACCCTGGGCTGGGAGAACGTCACCGTCACCGCTGGCACCTTCGAGGCCATGCACGTCCGCGCCGTCCGCGAGCAGGACCTCTACACCGTGGACACCTGGTGGAGCCCCGAGGTCCGCCACGCCGTCAAGATCGAGCGAGGCCCCCGGTCGGGTCCGCCGACCGAGACCCTGGAGCTGGCCTGGTACATCCTCGACCAGCGGCCCACCGCCCGGTTCTCGGTGATGCCCGCTGACCCGCACGCCGGGGACGACCTCGAGCTCGACGCCAGCCCGAGCTACGATCCCGACGGGAACATCACCGGTTACCGATGGCTGATCACCACGCCGGAGGACCGCTTCGAGACGACCGGGCCGACGGCCACCATCCCCGACGTACCGGCCGGCACCGTGCGGGTCCAACTGTACGTGACCGACGACGTCAACCGCACCTCGCGCCGGACCGGCACGTTCTACATGCCGGAGCCCGGCGGGACCGGCATCGCCGTCGACGGCCCCCTGGCCGCCGAACCCGGCCAGATCGTCCGCCTGGAGACCCTCACCCCCTTCGATCCATGGAGCGTCCGATGGCGCATCGACGATCGGATCGTCGGCGACGGTCAGGTCTACAGCTTCAGGATGGCGGAGAACGTCACCCTACACGTCTCGGCCCTCCACCCCTCGGGCCGGACCTACACCACCAACCACACGGTCCAGCGGCTGCCCCCCGGCACCCTGGATCGCACCGGGGATGCCAGCCCCGACGGCCGATCTGCCGGCCAAGCCCGGGGAGCCGTCGACGGGTGGCCCGTCGGGGGGTCCAGCGTGCTCGCCCTGCTCGACCCCCTCGAGGGCCAGGTCGTCGAACCCAACCTCACCGCCGAGCTGTGGACCTCAGGACCGGCCAACCTGACCGTCGACGGCCAGCCGGTCTGGTCCGGGACAGGCCCCCAGGCCACGGTGGACCTCAGCCTCGAGCCCGGCCGGCACACCCTGCTCCTCACCTCGGAGGCCGGGCGCCACGAGGTCAACGTGACCGTCCGGGGCGATACCCTGGGCACCCCCACGGGCGGGGACGGCGGACCAGCCGGTCAAGATCCCGTCGGTCTCCCCGGCGCCCCCGCGACCCTCCTTGCCCTGCTCGGCGCGGCAGCGGTCTTAGCGTCTCGGACGCTGCCGCCGGGCCGCTTGAGCCCGGCGCGGACCCGTCGCGGCCGGTGACAGGCGGGGTGGGACCGGAGCCTGTGACACGCGACCCTCTAACAAGGCATAGGGGGACGTTCGGGCCGGTCGCCTGCCCCTAGCCACCCCAGTGACACACCGACGGCGCGCAACCCCTACCGGGTCACGGTAATACTTTTATCGGGGCCCAGCGATGAAGCCGCGTTAGGTCCTGGCTGGGAGGCCGGCCTGACAGAGGTGAGAGGCGTGAACAGCAAGCTCATACTAGCTGCCCTGCTTATCGTAGGGACCATCCCGTTCGCTACTGCCCCGTTCGCGACCGCTAGCCATTTCTCCGTAGGAACCTACGACGCCGTCGGCCTTCAGCCGACCGAGGCCGTCGACGCTGAAACGGTTCCCCCTGACGGCGAGCTGTTCGAGCGCGGCACGAGCACGACCAACCTGGACACCGGTGAGCCGTGTGCCGAGTACACCGGCAACCCGGAGGATGCTGAGGCCGAGGCCACGACCGCGGCGTCGGCTGATCCGTTCTGCGGCGCGCTGGTCTACAACCAGGGTACCGGCTTCGTCAAGGAGAGCCCGATCGATCAGGACTTCCCCCTGACGAGCAACATCACGATCGCGGACCTTGAGTTCGACGTGGTCACGCAGAGCTTCGTCGGGGCCGGCCTGGGTACCTGCGCCCCGTTCTGGTGCGTCGAGGTCACCTCTGACGTGTTCCAAGACGCCGCTGCGAACACCGGGCTGACCGGTAACGCGACCGAGCACAAGGAAGACAGCGGTGCCGCCGACGGCTTCGGGTACCAGGGTCAGAGCCCGAACCTGGGCTACCCCAACGCCTACATGGTCGCTCAGCAGGCTACAGGCCTCAACGAGGGCAACGGCTGGATCGGTCCCAGCGGCGAGAGCAGCTTCTTCGCCTTCCTCTCGACGCCTGAGGACGACAGCATCGACGATGTCGAGCTGGCTGAGCTGGTCAACGACCTCAAGGCTGCCGGCGAGCTGCCCGCTAACGCGAACCCGAGCATCTGCGCGTTCACGCCGGACGCGTCGATCTCCATCAGCGCTGGCTCGGAGAGCTTCTGTGAGGTCACCTTCACCTACTACTCCGACGACGACCCCGTCGAGGCCGCGCAGGACCCAAGCTTCGATGATTACGGCGACGACTGCGGCAGCCCCACCTACGTCTGCGGGACCCTGCAGCCCGGTTGGTACGCCAACCTCGTCATGCTCGACCGCCCGACCAGCACCGGCGACCAGGCCTCTCACTCCACCACGGACTACGACGTCTGGCACTTCGTCGTCGCACCGAGCGCCAGCCCGTGCTCCGGTGCCGCCGAGCCTGGCTTCGCGATCGACACGGGGGACATCGGGTCCGACGCCACTGCACCCTACCTGGCCCACGACCTGGACATCTACACCCCATCCACCGGGTTCCTTGGCGTCAAGAACGCCGACAGCCTCGACACCTGGAGCAGCGAGTTCCAGGACCGCGTCGAGGAGAACACCACCGATCCGATCGTCGACCAGGTCAACGACATCACGGCGCTCGAGCTGGCCGGTACCAGCGACTACACGGTCGCCAAGGAGCGGCTCCAAGAGCCCAACGCGCCCGGCGACACCAGCCAGGACAGCCGGACCCTCGACGAGACCGGCGACCTTGAGCGGATCGCTGGCGCCGATGCGTGCAGCGAGCTGACCGCCGACGAGGAGTTCTTCGACCCCTGGGTCAACGTCATCGACGTCTTCCTCTGGCAGGACTTCGGCGCCTTCGGGTTCACCCCGGTCCACGACGCCGACAACAACGACCCCAACCAGGACGCCGGCAACACCGGCGGCCCGGGTCTCTACTACATGGACGGCTACGTCGGCATGTTCACCGACAAGAACGACGACGGTGACTACGACACGGCCAGTGGTGAGACCTCCAACAAGGGCGAGACGATCAACAGCGTCGGCGCCTACCCGCTCTGGATGGACATGCAGGCCAACAAGACCGACGACGGCTGGGAACCGGCCGAGGGCGGCTGCAACATGGGCTTCAGCGGGGCCCGTCTGACCGATGAGATGGTCGCGGCCGGCTACGGCCTCCACACGGGTGTCGTGCAGGTGCTGTACCTGAACGAGCCGACCGTCCTCGTGGACTTCTTCGGCGGCAACAACTACACCAACCTGGCCGGGAACACCGCCTACGTCTTCACCAACCAGGCCCTGGGCGCCCTCTACCAAGACGGTGAGGCCACGGCCGTCGGCCTGGTGGGCGACGCGCTGGAGAAGGCGGGCCTCGACCCCGCCGGCGCCGGCACCGCCTACAACCTCGCGTTCCCCGGCCACGAGGTCGGCTACACGTCCGACTTCGGCGGCCAGTGCCGCGCGGAGACCGGCGAGATCAGCCCCAAGTGGGAGTTCTTCCACTCCTGCCAGCTGGACTGCAGCGACGACGTGCTGGTGACCGCCTACTACGCCGAGCTGACCAACAGCGACGGCACCCTGGGCGGCAACGGCGCACTGCCCCTGTTCGACCCCGCCGGTGACGGCGCCGGGTTCGACTTCAGCGTCTTCGACAGCGACGGCGACGGCATCATCGAGATGTACGACGTCGATCCGCTGACCGACAACCCGGACGACAACACCGGCCACGGTCAGCAGCCCCCGAGCGAGTGACCGTCGAGCGCTGATCACCTCCGCAGGGGTTCTCCCCTGCGTCTCTCCCTCTTCTCTTCCTTCTGACCCGCTCAGCGAGCGCTCCACCGCTCCGAGCCGCCGAAACGTTGATACTTCGCCACGGCCGCGCGACACCAGCCAGTCCCTGGCCGGTGCCCAGGCCGACACCACCATCGAGGAGCTCCAGCGCGTCCTTGAGGAGGACCCGTGCGCCGCCTTCGGCGTCTCGGGCGAACAAGCCGCGGACCCGTGGGTCGACTACATCGATGGCATCGTCTGGCAGAACATCCTGGCAGGCGGCATCAGCCCCCTGGAGATCGATCCCACGGCCAACCAGTACCAGGACCGGAGCAACACCGAGGCTCCCTCTGTGTACTACACGGCCGGCCAGATCGGCATGTTCACCGACAAGGACGACAGCGGCGCCTACGAGCAGGCCGACAGCGGGAACAAGTTCACCGCCATCGACACGGCCGGTGCCTACCCGCTCTTCTGGGACATGTTCCTGGAGGACAGCGACGGGGACAACGTCCTCGAGCCGGCCACCGACATCGGGTGCTCCACCGGCTTCGGGGACACCAAGCTCACCGGGCAGATGGTCGATGCCGGCTACATGAAGCACACCGGCCTGCTCCAGGTCGTCTACCTGACCGAGCCCAGCGTCCTCATCCACGACGGCGAAGGGTTCGTGTCCGCCCCCAGCCTGGAGCCCACCGCCTACGTGTTCCTCAGCCAGGGTCTCCAGGAGCTGCGCGAGGTCGAGAACTCGCCGGTCCTGGCCCAAGCCGTGAGCAACGCCCTGGCCAAGCTGCCAGGCGGCGCCCCTGACAACGTGGTTTACGCCAGCGACCTGATCAACAGCCAGTCCGACTTCCTGAACCAGTGCCAGCAGGACACCGGCGGCTTCAGCAACGCTTGGTCGTTCTCCCACACGTGCGAGACGGGCTGCGCTGGTGACACGATCGTCACCAGCTACGTGTTCCAGCTCGAGGACGGCACCATCGGCGGCGGCGAGCTGCCGACGTTCGACCCCGACGCTGATGGCACGCCGTTCAACTTCGACGAGAACCCGGTCGGGGACCTGCTCACCGGCGGTGTCCACCAGTGGTACGACGTGGACCCGTTCGACGGTGACGAGACCCGCAACAACGCGGAGTCCTCGGCCCCGCCGACGGAGTGATCGCTCGGTAGACGCTGGCCGGGGCCCTGCCCCGGCCCTTCTCCTTCTCTTCCTCTCTTCCCGTCCCTCAGCGCCGGCGCCCTCGGCCCTGTCTCCCTCGTGTCGAGGTAACGCTTTTATCGGGGTCGTCCGATGCTACCGTGTTAGGCTATGGCTGGGAGGCCGGCCTGACAGAGGTGAGAGGCGTGAACAGCAAG
>CAYXGD010000005.1:0-29885 GCA_964464425.1 uncultured Thermoplasmatales archaeon | reverse complement strand
CGTTGTACTTCATCGTGCACGAGCCCAGCGGGTAGGACCCGTTGTCGATCCCGAAGGTCATCTGGGCCAGGCGGGTGAAGTGCCGGGTGACCCGGGCCCGCATGACCGTGGGCACGCCGACCTCCTCGCGGACCAGCTCGTCCGGCAACCCGTGCTCGCCGTCCTCGGGCAGGAGCTCGGTGGCCGAGGGCCCCTCGTCGAGGTCGAAGAGGCTGGGCTCAGGCCAGCGGGCCTGGCGGTAGGTCTCCGGGTTCATCGGCCCTGCACCTCCTCGACGGCCGAGACGACCGCATCGATCGCCCAGTCGGGTGTCAGCTCGGTCACGCAGGCGATCAGCCCCTCCTGGCCGTCACCCAGCAAGCGGTCGGCCGGCAGGCCGGGGTCCACGTGGGCTTGGCGGCAGGCGTCGACGACGGCGGCCTGATCGTCGACCTGGAAGAGCACCTCGTTGTAGCTGGGGGTCTCCAGGTAGGGGACCTCGGCGCCGGCTTCGGCCAAGCGTTCCCGCAGGCCGCGGGCCTTGGCCGCGTTGGTCCGTGCAAGGCGCTGGAAGCCAGCCTCGCCCATGGTGGCCAGGCTGGTGGTGAAGAGCACGCTCAGCAGGGACTGGTTGGTGCAGATGTTGCTGGTGGCCCGGGAGCGGCGGATGTGCTGTTCCCGGGTCTGGAGGGTCAGGCAGTAGGCCTTCTGGCCGTCGGCGTCCTCGGTCTGCCCGGCGATCCGGCCCGGCATCTTGCGCAGCAGGCGCTCGGTAGCGCCGAACAAGCCCAAGGCGGGGCCACCGAAGCTCGGTGGCAAAGCCATCGGTTGACCCTCGGCCGCTGCGATGTCCACGCCGTGGTGGCCGGGGCCGTGGACCAGGCCCAGGCTGGTGACCTCGGGGACCAGGGCCGTGAACAGGACGTCGTGCTCGTCGGCGAGGTGGCCGATCTCCGCCATCGGCTCGAAGCAGCCGAAGACGTTGGGGGTCTCGACGTGGACGGCGGCGACGCGGTCGGTGCTCGACAGCGTGTCCTCCAAGGCCGAGAGATCCACCGTGCCGCTGGCCTCGTCGGTGGGGACCGTGACGAGCTGGCCGCCGGCACCGACGATGTAGTTGTGGATGATGCTCCGGCGCTGGGTGGGCAGGTGGTCGGGCACCAGGACCGTGTCGGCCCGGCGGGCGGCGCGCAGGGCCATCAGGCACGCCTCGCCAGCCCCGCTTGCACCGTCGTAGACGCCGGTGTTGGCGACCTCCAGCTCAAGGAGCCGGGCCGAGAGCGTCTGGAACTCGAACAGGGCGGTCAGCAGGCCCTGGTTGATCTCGGACTGGTAGGGTGTGTAGCTCGTCAGGAACTCGCCCCGCGTGGCCAGGTACCGGGTCTCCGGCGGGATCCAGTGGGCGTAGCTGCCACCGCCCAAGAGGGCCGGGCGCTCGGTCATGGTCACGTTCCGGGAGAGCTCGGACCGGACGCTGTCCTCGACCTCGATGTCGCTCTGGCCCGACGGGAGATCGAGCTGCCGCCGGAAGCGGTCGGGGACGTCCTCGAAGAGCTGGTCGGGGGTCAGCCCGACCCCGTCGAGCATGGCTTCGACGCCTTGCTGGGACCCGATGTTCATCCTATGTCACGCGTCCTGGGCGATGACCTTCCGGTACGCCTCGGCGTCCAGCAGGTCGTCGAGTTGCCCTTCGTCCTCGATGGTGAGGACGACCATCCACCCCTCGCCGTACGGGTCGTCGTTGACGAGCTCGGGCGCGTCCTCGAGCTGCTCGTTGACCTCGACGATGTCGCCGTCGACGGGCGCGTAAACGTCGGAGACGCTCTTGACCGACTCGACGACGACCATGGAGTCGCCGACCGCGAAGGTCTCGTCGGCGAAGGGCAGCTCGACGAAGACGACGTCGGTCAGCGCGTCCTGGGCGAAGTCGGTGATGCCGACCCGGGCCTGGCCATCCTCGACGCGGACCCACTCGTGCTCCTCGGTGTACTTGAGATCATCAGGGACTTCGGTCACCGGTCTTCCTCCATGGCTTGCCCGTGCAAGCGCGATGTTCGGAGGCAGCACGGGTCCCTGCTTGAAGGTTCTGTCGGCCAGCCTACCGCTCGACGAACGGCGGCTTCTCGATCACGCCGGCCAACCCCCGCCCTCGCACCTCGACGGTCACCTCGGTCCCAGGCTCGGCGTGGGCGGGGTCCAGGTAGGCCAGGGCGATGCCGGTCTTCAGGGTCGGGCTCATGGTGCCGGAGGACACCCGGCCGATCTCCGGGCCGTCCAGGTGGACCGGGCACCCCCGGCGGGGGATGCCCCGGTCGGTGAGGCGGACACCCGTGAGCACGGTCTCGGGGCCAGCCTCCCGCCGGGTCTCGACCTTCTCCCGGCCGGTGAAGCTGTGGCCCATGTCCAGGGTCCAGGTCAGGCCCGCCTCGACAGGCGTCACCGGCGGGTCGAACTCGTTGCCGGCCAGGCAGTACCCCATCTCGAGCCGGAGGGTATCGCGAGCACCCAAGCCGCACGGCGTCACGCCGGCCTCGATCAGGCTCTCCCAGGCGACCTCGGCGATGTTCGACGGCACGATGAACTCCACGCCGGGCTCGCCGGTGTACCCGGTGCCCGAGACGATGCCAACCTCGTGGAGGGCAGCGACCTGGAACCGGCCGACGAGATGATCCTCACCCAGGGTCTTGGCGATGATCGGCTTGGCCTCGGGGCCCTGGACCGCCAGGATGCACAGCTCGTCGGTCCGGTCGGTGACGCCGCACCCAGCCCGCTCGAGCGCCTTGGCCACGTCCTCGTTCATCCCGGCGTTGGGGACGATGTGGAACCGGTCGGCCAGGCGCATGACCATGATGTCGTCGAGGATCGTCCCGTCGCCGCTCAGGCAGACGGTGTACCGGGCCTTGCCCTGGGGCATGTCCGTCACGTCGGCCCCGATCGCGTGCGAGAGGGCTCGGGCCTCCTCGGCGGGCACCTCGAGGTTGCTCATGTGGGAGACGTCGAAGATCCCGGCCCGGTCGCGCACGGCCTGGTGCTCGGCCAGGATCCCCTCGAACTGGAGGGGCATGTCGTACCCGGAGAAGTTGGTGAACTTGGCGCCCCGGGTCTCGTGGCGGTCGTGCAGCGGGGTCGTCTTGGTCGGTCCGGCAGCCGGCTCCTCGGTCACGGCGGCCTAACCCTCGCCAGGGCCTTAAGCCGTTGTCCTCGGCGTCCGGCCCCCGCGCAGGCGCTGTCCCACGGCCAGGCGAGATGCCGCCGATTTATATACGGGGAGCGACGGACGTTGCCTCCGAGCCTCGTCCCGGCGACCGTTCCGGAACCTCCAAAGGTCCCAGCAACCCTCGTTCCCCACGCATCATGGCTTCCCGAACCTCGACCTCCCCGGCCCGCACCTGGGTGGTCCTCCTGCTGGTGGCGGCCCTCGGCCTGGCGACCGTGCCGGCGGGTCAAGCCCAGACGCGAGCAGCGATCCAGCTCAGCGTCACCGCGGACCCCGGGACCGTCTCCCCTGGGGGGACCGGGGTGTACACGCTCACGCTGAAGAACGCCGGGAACGCGACCGCCTACGGGATCCACGTCGAGGTCCGGGACGTCGACGACGGGTTGGTGATCCCCGGCGACCAGCGCGTGTCCCAAGGCGGCCTCGCAGCGGGGTCGTCGACCACCACCTCGCCCTTCCGCTTCAAGGTCAACGCATCGGCCCCGCCGGGTGTGTACCAGGCCACCTTCGAGATCGACTACCGCTACAACACCGGCAGCGGCAGCGCCTCCGACGCGTTCACCTTCTCCCACGCCATCCGGGTCCAAGCGACCCCTGCCCTCCTCGTCGAGGCCTTCGAGCCCAACCTCCTGGAACCCGGTGGCTCGGCCGAGGGCGCGATCACCCTGGCCAACCGGGGATCAGGCACGTTCACGGACATCCTCGGGACGTGGTCGGCGGAGAACAAGACCCTGCTCCCGTTCGGGGGCGGGAACACCTTCCACGTCGACGCGCTGGGTCCCGGCGAGGTCACCCAGGTCCCCGTGCAAGTGGCCGCCAAGAGCGGTGCCGCGCCGGGCCTCTACGCCGTCACCGTCGGCCTCACCTACCGGGACGCTGGCGGTGCCGAGCTGACCTCCACGTCGACCGTCGGCGTCGAGATCGGCGCACGGGAGGGCGCCGAGGTGCTCGTCAGCATCCAGGAGGTCGGCACCAACAGCGTGACCCTGGCGGCCACCAACATCGGCGTCACACCGATCACCGGGGTCCAGGTCCAGCTCCTCCCGTCGGCCGGGTTCCACATCACGGGCAGGGACACCGCCGTCCTCGGGAACCTGGCACCCGGCGCGTTCCTGACCGCCTCGTACACGATCGATCGGCTCGACGACGCGGCCGAGGCCAACGTCAGCGCCAAGGTGCGCTACACCGATCGTGGCGGGGCTCAGCGCGTCGAGGTCCAGTCCCTCGGCCAGCTCGGGATCCCCGGCACCAGCGACGACATCCTGGTCACCGTGCAGGAGATCGACAGCGACACGCTCCTCCTGGCGGTCAGCAACGTCGGTACGCACCCGATCACCGGGGTCCAGGTCCGGGTCCTGCCCGGCGACGACCTGGAGATCACCAACACCGACACCATCGCCGTGGGGAACCTGGAGCCGGGCGCGTTCGGCACCGCGGCCTTCGAGGTCGAGCATACCGGCGCGATCTTCCCCTTCCGGACCACCGCCCAGGTCGTCTACACCGACGAGCACGGCGACCGGCAGACCCACACCCAGGAGGTCCAGGTCGCCGGCCCGCCGAACGACGAACCCCTGGGCGGCGGGAACGGTGCCCTGATCGGTGCGGCCGCCGTCTTGCTGGTGGTCGCAGCCGTCGCGGGGATCATCTGGCACAGGCGCCGCCGGAAGGCCGAGGAGGAGGCCGCCGCCAAGGAAGCCGAGGAGGAGTGGGAACGCCTCGGTCGCGAGCGCGATGAGGAACGCGACGAGGCCGCCGCCGACGACGGCTGGGGGTGAGGTGACCACGATGAACGTCATCGAGACCCGGCGCCTGACCAAGGACTACGGGGGCCAGCGGGGCCTCTTCGACCTGGACCTCCAGATCCCCGAGGGCCGGATCCACGGCTTCCTGGGTCCCAACGGCGCCGGGAAGACCACGGCCATCCGGCTCCTGATGGGCTTCCTCCGTCCGACGCGCGGTGCCGCCCGCGTGTTCGGGCTGGACCCGACGCGGCACGCCGACCGGATCAAGGCACGGGTCGGCTACATCCCCGGCGAGCTCGCCTTCCCCGAGATGCTCACCGGGCGCGAGCACCTGGAGCAATCGGCCGAGCTCAGAGGCGGGGTCGACCTGGGCTGGCGCCGGTACCTGATCAAGCGGCTGCGCGCTGACCTGGATGTCAAGATCGGCAAGCTCTCCAAAGGGAACCGGCAGAAGGTCGCTCTCATCGATGCCCTCCAGCACCGGCCGCCGCTGCTGATCCTCGACGAGCCGACCGACGGCCTCGACCCCCTGCTCCGTCACGAGGTCGAGGACCTGTTGCTCGACCACGTCCACGAGGGTGGCACCGTCTTCCTGTCCAGCCACATCGTCCACGAGATCCAGGCGATGTGCCACGACGTCTCCATCGTCCTCTCCGGTCGGCTCCGCGCCCAGGCCCGCATCGAGGACCTGGTCGCCCAGGAGGGCCTGGTCGTCGAAGCCCAGGTCGACGACATGGACCGCGCCCGCGAGGTCCTGGTCCAGCACGGCGCCGACGACCTCCAGCAGAAGGGCGCCAAGCTCCGGTTCCGGGTCCAAGGGGACCCGTTGCCGGCCCTGGCGGCGCTCGAGGACCTCGGCGCCCGTGACCCCCGCCTCCGCCAAGGCGATCTCGAGGAGACCTTCCTGCGGCTCTACCGGGAGGACGTCGGATGAACCAGATCCGCGTCTTCCTCCGCAGCGAACGAACACCGACCCTGGCCTGGAGCCTGGGCCTGGCCGCGTACGTGTTCCTCATGGGCGCGATCTTCGCGTCCTTCGATGCGGCTGACCTCAACGCCCTGCTCGAGAACTACCCCGAGGACCTGCTCGAGGTCTTCGGCGACATCCAGGACTTCGGCAGCGTCGACGGGTTCCTGCAAGCCGAGCTTGGCGGCTACTTCGCGCTGGTGCTGGGCGTCTTCGCGGTCATGCTGATGACCAAGCACCTGGCCGGCGCCGAGGAGCAGGGCCTCTTCGACCACGTCCTGGCTCGGCCGATCACCCGGGAGGCCTACTACTGGCAGCTGGTGGCCGCCGGTACCGCGATCCTGGGCGTGATGCTCGCCGGGGCGGCCATCGGTGGCATGATCGGCTTCTCCATGGCCGACACCGGCCCGCGCGAGCTCGTCGGGATCTTCGGCATCATGTTCGACTTCCTGCCCATCGGGGTGTTCTACCTGGCCTTGGGGGCGGCCTGCGGTGCTGTCTTCCACCGCCGGGCCCGGGCCAACATCCTGGGCATCGTCGTGGTCTTCAGCGGCTTCATCATGGACGTGGCCGCCCGCATCGTCGAGGACCTCGACTGGCTGGCCTACTGGACGCCCAACGGGTACCTCTCCAAGAGCAACCTGTACGACGCTGAACCGCACCTGGGCTACCTGGCCTTCGCCTTCGGCCTGGCGATCGTCCTGGCGTACGCCGGCTCGGTCGCCTTCGACCGCAAGGACCTGTACGCCTGACCTCCGCCAGCACCGACCAGGAAGGCGCGGGTTTCTAGACGGTGGGACGTTGCGGCCCAACGATGGCCGACGAGCAGCGGCCGACCACCGCCTCCGACGTCGAGACAGAGCTCTCCAGGGACATCGGGTTCTGGGGAGCGGTCGCCCTGGGCGTCGGGACCATGATCGCCGCTGGCATCTTCGTGCTCAGCGGGCTTGCCGTCAGCAACGTCGGCACCATGGCCATCGTGAGTTTCCTGATCGCAGCCCTGGTCGCCAGCTTCACGGCCTTCGCTTACGCCGAGTTCGCGGCGATCTACCCGGAGAGCGGTGGCGGCTACATGTACGTGGCCAACACGTACGACAGCGACCTGACCTACATCGTCGGCTGGTCGATGATCCTGGGCTACCCGGCCAGCGCGGCCTTCTACATGGCCAGCTTCAGCGACTGGTTCTTCCGGTTCATGTACCCAGCCATGGACATCCCGACGGCCATCCCCTACTGGGTCTCTGGCCTCGGGGTGCTCGTCCTCCTGGTCGGCATCAACCTCAAGGGGACCGAGGAGACCGGGGCCTTCCAGGTCGTCGTCACCGCCCTGAAGGTCGGCCTCATCGGGCTCTTCCTCTACGGTGGTCTGCAAGCCTTCGACGCCTCGGCGATCCAAGGCTCCCTCCAAGAGCACCTCACCAGCTTCCGGCAGATCGGGCTGACCAGCGCGCTGGTGTTCATCACGTTCTTCGGGTTCGAAGCCATCGCCACCAACGCCGAGGAGATCAAGTCACCTGGCAAGACCGTACCCCGGGCGATCTTCTTCTCGATGGGGTTCGTCACGATCGTCTACACCCTGGTCGTCCTCGTCATCGTCATCGCCGTCAACGACGTCGGCTTCCTGGGCTTCCTGGCCGACCAAGCCGGGCTGCCAGGTCTCGAGGAGGCCCGCACGTTCGTCGGTCAGAACGGCGAGATCAGCATGGGCCGGGCCGCCCAGTACTACCTGGGCGACTTCGGCTTCTACGTCATCATCGTCGGCGCCCTGGCCAGCATGGTCTCGGCCGCCAACGCCACCGTCATGGCCGGCTCGCGGGTCAAGCTGGCCATGAGCCGGCGCGACCACCTGCCGCGAGCCTTCGAGGACCTGCACGACAGGTTCAACACGCCGTACAAGGCCGTGCTCCTCACCGGCGGGCTGATCCTGTTCTTCATCATCTTCTTCAGCGTCTGGTTCGGCGAGGTCCCCGGCGCCGTCGGGGAAGCCCACGTCCCCTTCGGGTTGCACCTCGGCGTCGAGGCGCTGGCGCACTTCGCCGACTTCATGCTCCTGGTCGGGCTGATCTTCGTCAACCTGGCGATCATCAAGTCCCGGAACAAGTACCCGGACGTCGAGCGGCCCTTCAAGGTCCCCGGGGTACCGGTGGTCCCGATCATCGCGGTCCTGGCCAACCTGGCCCTCCTGGTCAACGTCGACCCGACCAGCTTCGTCCTGGGCCTGGTCGCCCAGTTCGCCGGCATCGGGTTCTGGGCCTACTGGAAGACCCGGCCCCCGTCGGTCGAGCAGCTCGAGGAGGAGACCCCGACGGCCCTGGCCGAACGCCGGGCCCCCGGGGGCGGCTACACCGTCCTCGTGGCCGTGGCCAACCCGGAGCACGCCGACCAGCTCATGGAGACGGCCATCCCCCTGGCGCGCGCCCACGACGGGGAGGTCCTGGTCACCAGCGTGGTCACCCTGCCGGAGCAGACGCCCCTGGAGGAAGGCCACAAGTACACCGCCGAGCGCCGAGGCGTGCTCGAGACGGCCATGGCCAAGGCCGAAGCCGCCGGGGTACCGGTCAGCGGCGTCATCCGGATCGGTCACCACGCCGCTGACGCCATCACCAACACGGCAGAGCAGTACGAGGCCGACGCCGTGCTCATCGGCTGGCACGGACGCCCCTCCCGCAAGCGCGATGTCGTCCTCGGCACCACCGTGGACAAGGTCGCCACCCACACACCGGGCTCGATCCTCGTCGAACGCATGGGCGAGACCCCAGCCGGCGAAGCCAGCTCGATCCTGGTGGCCACCGCCGGGGGAGAGCACGCCAAGCTGGCCGTCCGCCTGGCTGCGGACCTGGCCACCGTCCAGGGCGCCAGCATCCACCTCGTCAACGTGGTCCGGGCAGACGCGCCCGAGGACGAGCGCGAGGAGGCCCAGGCCATCCTCGACGAGGCCAGGGCGGAGCTCCCCGAGGACCTCGAGGTCGAGACCGAGCTGCTCGAAGGCTACGACGTCGCTGACACGCTGGTCGAGGCCACCGGTCGTCACGACCTCACCATCATCGGTGCCACCCGCGAGGGCATCCTCCAGCAGCTGGTCTTCGGCGCGATCCCCGAGGACGTCGGCGAGCGCGCTCGCTCGACGGTCATCATGGCCAAGCACAACAAGGAGGCCGCCAGCCGGCTCAAGCGCTTCTTCCGGTGGCGCTAGCTAGCGTCCGTTGGATGGACCCGAGGCGCCATCCCTCACCGACTGCGGCTTCTCGACGACCACGAAGTGGTTGTCGGGCAGCCACTGGCTGGCCAGCTTCTCGCTCCAGGCATCCTTGATGAAGAACCCGGCGGCCTTGCAGGTGGTCACGGTCTCCCGCAGGCTCATCAGGTGGTAGAACCGCATGGCCTGGTCCTTCCAGGGGATCAGGATGTCGCCGAACTCGGCTGCATCGTCGCCGTGGGCCAGCTTGCGCGGCAGGTGGCGGAACAATTCCTTGACGTAGTGGTCAGCGAACCGGTCCTGCCACCGGGCCCAGACCGTGATCAGCGCCATCCCGCGCGGCCGCATGACCCGTCGAACCTCGCGCAAGGCCTTGACCCGACGGTCCTTGCCGGGGATGTTGTGCAGGGCCGCGATGAACAGGGCGTGGTCGACCGAGTTCCGGGCCAGCGGCAGGTCGATGGCCGAGCCCTTGAGCACGTCGGCCCGGGGGGCGTTGCGGTTCTCAGCCAAACGCTGACCGGCGATGGTGGCCAGCTCTGCTGAGGCGTCCACCCCGATGACGTGCATGCCCTTGTTCTGGGCGACCACCGAGTGCCGGCCGTTCCCGCAGCCCACGTCCAGCAGGGTGCACTCGGACGGGAGCGCATCCAGGAACTCCAGGACCTGGTCCCAGGGCCGGTTCCGGGTCTCGCTGAAGCTCTCAGCGATGCGCTCCCAGGTGGCGACGGTCTCGCTGACGTCGACGCGGGTCCGCGGGGCTGCCAACACCGGCCCACGGCAGGTGGTGGGGAAGAAGGTTACGGCCCGGCCCAGCCGACCGCTTCGAGCCGCCTTCCACACCGCTTTTCAACCCGCCCCCGTCTCCCAGGCCGTGCGCGTCCTCCACGCCGTCCACGCCTACCCGCCCAGCGTCGGCGGATCCGAGCAGGTCGTCCACCGCCTCTCCACCGGCCTGGCCGAGCGCGGCCACCAGGTCGAGGTCGTCACCAAGGCCCACCCGGACCGCGGGAAGACCGTGGATGGCATCCCGGTCAAGGGCTTCGAGATCACGCCGGCCGACCTGGTCGAGTACCGCAAGTGGATCCGCAAGGGCATGCAGGCCGACCGGTGGGACGTGGTCATGACCTACCACTCGAAGGTCTGGACCCACCTGGGCCTGATCCCCTTCGATCACATCGCGCCCCGCTGGGTGTACGCGCCCACCGAGTTCACCGACATCGACTCGGCCCACCCACGCCACCTGGTCTACTACCGCACCGTCGAGCCCCTGTCCCTCAAGCGGGCCGCCCGGGTGATGCTGCTCACCCAGGGCGACGTCGACCGGGCCGTGGCCCTGGCCGGCGAGGGGATCCGCGACCACGCACGCGTGGTCCCCAACGGCGTCGATGTCGACCACTGGGCCGAGGGGACGGCCGGGGACGTCCTCGACCGGCACGACCTGCCAGAGGGCCCACCGATCGTGCTCTACGTCGGCGGGCTTTGGGAGCACAAGCACCCCGAGATGCTGATCGATGCCCTGGACGACCTGCCCGAGCACCACCTGGTCTGCGCCGGACCGACCAAGGGCCGGGATCACGAGATGACCGCTAGAGCCCAGGACCGGGGCGTGGCCGACCGTGTCCACCTGCTCGGCCCGGTCGAGGACGAGGACCTGCGTGCCCTCTACCACGCGTGCACCGTCCACGCCAGCGCCTCGGACAACGAGGGCTTCGGGCTGACCTACCTGGAGGCCATGGCCTGCGGGAAACCCGTGGTCGCCCAGCCCGTGGGGGTCATCCCGGAGCTCATGGAGACCGACGCGGTCGTCGAGACGGCCACGACGCCTGAGGGGTTCGCCAAGGCCATCGCCCAGGTCACCGAGGCGGATGCCAGCGGCAACCTCGAGATCGTCAGACGGTACGACTGGGAGACCATCCTCGACCAGCTCGAGGCCCTCTACGAAGAGGTGGCCCCGTGACGGCGGACGGGGAGCACCTCTCCACCGTCGTCATCGTCACCAGCTACGAGGACAAGCGCATCGAGTCCACCCTCGAGAGCCTGGACGCCCAGGATCGCCAGCCCGACCGCATCCTGATCGCCGACGGTTCGGTCGACGACGCCTTCCGTCGCTGGCTCGATCGGGCCGCCGAGGCCCACGCGGCCGACATCGTCCACGAGGACCACGCCTCGGTCGCCGGCGCCCGCAACCTGGCCCTCGAGGACGCCGAGGAGGACGTGCTCGTCTTCCTGGACACCGACCAACGAGCCCCCCCAGCGTGGCTGGCCACCCTGGTCGCCCCCATCGAGGCCGGCCAAGCCGACTGGACCGGGGGCCCGACCCGGCCCGAGGCCAGCCTGGAGATCATGACGATCAAGGAGCAGCGGCTCTACGCGGCCGCCCGCCAGGATCCCACCCGGATCCCCATGGGCAACAGCGCCTGGCACCGGCGCGTCTTCGACCAGGTCGGCGGGTTCGACGAGCGCCTGGACCGCGGGGGGGAGGACTGGGACCTGGCCCTACGCGCAGAGGCTGCCGGGTTCACCGGCCAACTGGTCGACGAGGCCTGGGTCCACCACGACCTGACCGCCCTGGATTCCCACGCCAAGCTGGCCAAGAAGCAGTTCCGCTACAACGTGGGCGGGGCCATGGCCTACCTCAAGAACGACCGGATGAGCGACCGGGCCAAGACCAGCTTCCCCCGGGTCCAGCGGCACTGGTTCGACCTGGTCGAGCCGGTGCTCAAAGCCGCCGCGTTGCCCGTGGCCTGGTGGCGGCTCAGGGACCTCGACGAGCCCGCCGAGGATGAGGCGTAGCCAGGCTGCTGGCAGCCCGTGAGAGCCCGTACAAGGCCGCCACGCTGAGCACCGTCAGCAGCGCGGTCACCACGAACGTCGCCAGCAGGTGGTCGCATGGCACCGTGTACGGGAAGATCCCATCGCAGCCCCTGCCTGTGAAGTCGGCGGGGAAGGCGTAGTCGATCACGTCGACGACCAGGTAGGCCCCCCCGACCCACAGGTAGGGCCCGGTGTCCTCGGGCAGCAGGTCGGCGACCAGGATCGCCTCGGCCGCCATGGCCAGGTGCAGGTAGAACAGCCACGTGTTCAGGTCCGCGCACCGGAAGTTGAGCCCCGTGCCCGTGCAGTCCAAGCCGCTTGGGATGAACTGGAACCCGAAGTGGTCCGGGAACCACGCCAGGATGACCGCGGTCCAGACCCCGACCTTGAGCATGGTGGCCGCTCCGACCAGGTTCATGATCGGGTTCGACCGCTCGAGGAGGACCAAGCTCAACGCGATGCCCAAGAGGAGCACCGCCAGGGGGCTATCGGGGACCAGCGGCCAGAGCCAGACCGGTGTCACAGCGAACTGGGGCAGGTAGTAGTAGAACCCGTAGACCACGCCACCGAGGTCGACCAACAGGACGAGGGCCAGCAACCAGCGGCGGCGAAGCCAGCGTGCCAGACGGCCGGGGTCCACGAGAGGACCAGCGAGGCGCGGGATGTAAAGATAACCGCCAGGACGCCAAGCGCCTCACCGATCACCACGAGGCCAGTTCGCCGGCCGGCCTCCGGACACCCCCGGTGTCCTCCTTGGCATGCCCGCTGGCTCCGATCGCTCTCCGACACACCTTCCGAAACACTGGAATGCCTGGCGTGCACCTACCCGTCCGTGGCCAGGGTCACGATCCTCATGGGCAAGGGCGGTACCGGCCGCACCACCATCGCCCGAGCCATGGCCCTGGACCGAGCCAGCCACCAGCCGACGGCGCTCCTGCACGCCGACCCGACCACCGACGTACCCGACCAGCACGTCACCAACCTCTCCACCCGCGTCCTCGATCCCTACCAGATCATCGAGGACGCCATGGCCAAGCTGATCCCGCTAGGCCCGCTGACCCGGACCCTTGTGCGTCACCCGGCCTACGAGTCCCTGCTCGAGGTCGCCCCGGGCATCAAGGAGGCCGCGGTGCTCAACTTCCTCTACGGCTTCCTGGACCGCCGCCGGGATCACGTCATCCTCGACGGGCCGGCCACAGGCCACGGCGTGCACTTCCTGGAGGCGCCGAAGAAGCTCGAGTCGGTGCTCACCGGCAAGGTCGCCGCCCGGCTGCGCAACATCGATGCGGTCCTCCACGATCCCGACGAGACCCAGATCGTGCTCGTCGCCCTGCCCGAGGAGCTCCCCGCCCTGGAGGTCACCGAGCTGGCCGCGACCCTGGACGACCAGGGCTTCCCGGTGGCCGGGCTGGTGGTCAACCGGATGCCACCGCCGGTCCCCATCGAGACCGGGCCACCGCCCACCAAGATCCCACCCCCAGGCCCCGACCGCCAGGGCTGGGGGCTGTCGGCCGACGAGGCCCTAGCTTTGATGCAGGCCCAGCGCGAAGAGGCCGAGCGCTGGTTCGAGGCGCTCACCGACGTCGGGCTGCCCACACGGATCGTCCCCAGCCTGCCCGGCCGGGCCGAGGTCGCGCCCGAGGCGACCAACTTCCTCGAGGGGTTCCCGGAGGAGGGGATGCCTTGAGCCGCGACGGTCGCCACCGGCTCGACCGGCTGATCCACGAGCGGGAGGTCCTGGCCGTGGTCGGCCCCGGAGGCGTCGGGAAGACGACCCTATCGGCCGCCCTGGGCCTGGTCGCCTCCCGGGACCGCAACACGCTGGTCGTCACCATCGACCCTGCCAAGCGCCTGGCCTCAGCCCTGGGCCTTGAGCTCGGTCATGAGGTCTCCAACGTCCGCGAGAACCTGGACGCGGTCATGGTCGACACCAAGCAGGCTCTCGACGACCTGGTCTCGGCCTACGCGCCCAGCCCCGAGAAGCTCCACACCATCTTCGACTCGCCGCTCTACCAGCAGCTCTCCAGCGCCATGGTCGGCAGCGAGGAGTTCGCCGCCATGGGCCTCCTGCACGAGTTCCACGTCACCGGCGAGTACGATCTGATCATCATCGACACGCCGCCCGGCAAGCACGCGCTGGATTTCCTCACCGTCAACGAGCGCCTGCAACGTGTCTTCGAGTCGGGCCTGACCAAGCTCGTGTTCAAACCGGGCCGGTTGTTCAGCGTGGCCGGCGGGCGGATGGCCAAGGTCCTCTCGAAGTGGACCAGCCGCGAGTACCTGGACACGCTCTCGGACTTCATGCTCCACTTCGAGGAGATGTTCTACGAGATGCAGGGCCGCGTCGACACGATGGAGGAGCTCCTCGAGGACGGCTCCAGGACAGGGTACGGCATGGTCTGCATGCCCGACCAGGGCTCGGTCAGCGAGGCCATCGCCCTGTCCACCGAGATGGCCAAGCTGGGCTTCCCCGTCGACACCGTCCTGGCCAACCGCGTCTACCCGCCGTTGGCCG
The DNA here is from genome assembly GCA_964464425.1 of uncultured Thermoplasmatales archaeon. Classification (GTDB taxonomy): domain Archaea; phylum Thermoplasmatota; class SW-10-69-26; order SW-10-69-26; family SW-10-69-26; genus CAYXGD01. The sequence goes on along the minus strand of CAYXGD010000005.1, from coordinate 15,452 downwards.
GCTCGGCCGACGAGCCGGAGCGCAAGGCCCTGCTCGACCACTACGCTCGCCTGGCCCGCGAGCATCAGGAGGGCCTCCAGCGCCTGCACGGCGAGATCGGGGCCGTGGTGACCATCCCGGCCCTGGCCAAGGTGGTCGGGCTGGAGGGGTTGGAGAGCCTGTTGCCCTACCTCGAGGCGTGAGCCCAGGCCTTGAACGTTTTATAGGACCACTTCTTTGCCGCGCCGAGGGCTCAGATGGACCTCCTCGACCTCTTGATGCATCCGACGAAGGCCAACCAGCGATACTCCCCCCTGACCGAGCCCCTCACCGAGGGGCAGGCCAAGGAGCTGCGGTGGGTCTTCAACAGGGTCCGCGAGGGTGAGCATCGCGCCCGCGTCCGCGGTGAGCGGAACTACGCCAGCGACGATCCCGTCGTCTGCCGGGCCTACGCCCGGGACGCCAGCTCCCTCCCTAGCAGCGTGGGCAAGCTGATCAAGGGCACCCCAGGCGCCGTCGTCATGCCCAAGGATCGCGGCGAGCTCCGCGAGCTCACCTCGTTCGCCCAGAAGGGCAACGTGCCCCTGACCCCCCGCGGCGCCGGCACCGGCTTCTTCGGAGGCGCGGTCCCAGCCGAGGGTGGCGTGGTCGTCGACATGCGCGCCTTCGACGAGGTCGTCGAGATCGACGCCGACGCTGGCCGCGTGGTCACCCAGCCCGGCATCAGCTGGGCCGACCTCGAGGCCCGGCTCAACGAGGAAGGGCTCTCCCTCAAGGCAACCCCCTTCGCCTCGCCCCTGTCCACCATCGGCGGCTGGGTGGCCACCGGCGGCGGCGGGTTCGGCAGCCTGAAGACCGGCACCGTCCGCGACATGCTCGTCGAGGCCAAGGTCGTCACCCCCGACGGCGAGCTGGTCACCTACACCGGCGGCGACCTCGACCTGGTCGAGGGCTGCTGCGGCACGACGGGCTTCATCGTCCAGGTCACCCTGGACGTCCAGACGCACACCGGGACCGTGCCTCGGGCGGCTAGCTTCGGGACCATCGACGAGGTCCAAGCCTACCTCAAACGCACCGCCGGTCTGCCCATCCGGTCGCTTCACGTCCTCGGCCCCGAGCACGTGGACCTCAAGCAGGAGGCCCTGTCCTCCCGCACCCTTCCCAAGGGCAAGTTCCTGGTGCTCACCGCCCTGGCCGACGACGACAAGGTCGACCAGACCACCGAACGCCTGGAGACCCTCTGCGAGGCCGTCGGCGGCGAGGTCGTCTCCGAGGATGCTGCCGCATGGGAGTGGGAGCACCGCTTCCACCACCACTGCTTCAAGCGCTTCGGTCCCAGCCTGGCCACCGGCCACGCCGTGGTCGACAAGGACCGGCTGGCCGAGGCGTACACGGCCGGCGCCAAGGCCATCAAGGCGCCCGAGTGGGCCATCTGGGCTGTCGCGATCAGCCCCGACGAGGTGCTCCTCCAGGCCGCCATCCTAGCCGACGAGCGTCTGCCGAACCACCCGCTGGCCGTCGGCAACGCCCTGGCCTTCGAGGACGCCGCCCAAGGCTTCGGCGGGCGGCCGTACGCTGCCGGCCTGCTCCACGCCGGCCAGGCCAAGGCCATCCTGGGCAAGGCCCGGGTCAAGCGCCTGTCGGCCTGGAAGAAGGAGCACGACAAGCAGGAGGTCATGAACCCTGGCAAGGTCATCCCCGCTCGGGTGAAGGGCCTCCCGATCGTCCGCCTCGACACGGCCCTGGGCCCCGGCATGGGGACCTTCAAGGCCATGCGCGGCGGGTTCGACCACCGGCGCGGCAGCGGGCCCGACACGAGCAACAGGGCCCTCCATGCCAGCGCTGGCCGACGCCTGTCCCCGCGGCTGGCAGACCTGGCCGACGAGCTGTACAAGTGCTCCGGGCTGGGCATGACCAACCTCACCGGCGACCTGCACCGAGGGATCACCCACGAGGACGAGAAGCCCCGGCGCATCGTGCGCGCCTACCGCTTCGACACCCAGCTGCCCCGAGGCATGGTCTCGGCCGCCAAGGCCATCCTCGAGGGTCAGATCCCCGGGGCCGACACCGCCGGACATGCCCTGTCCACGCCCTGTGTCCCGACCTACGAGGCCCAGAGCCAGAACGGCGTACCGATCCTGGAGGTCATCGAGGGCGTCCGCGAGGCCGCCCAACGCGCCGCCGGCCTGGACACCCGCGTCGCCCCGCTGATCGACAGCCTGGAGGCCGGCGGCAACCTGCTGGCCGAGGACCCCGAGGCCCGGGGCGACTGGCTGCCCGGCGGGACGCCGGCGGGCACCGACACCACCAGTCTCCTGGTCGCCGGCGACATCGCCTGCTACGAGCAGACCGACGCCGCCGCGGCCGCCTTCCGCGTGCTCAACAACGCCGGCTTCGGGTTCACCACGCTGGGCCCCAAGGAGACCCATCCGGGCACGATCGCCTACCGGCTAGGTGCCTTCGAGGCTGCCGCCGCGGCCTGCCAGGGCTTCGCCGAGACCGCCCAGAAGCACCTGGACGGCCACCTGCCCACGTCCCTGGTCACGCTCTCGAACGAGGATGCTGATGTCTTCAGCCGCCGCCTGGGCGACCTGGTGGCGGGCAGCGAGGTCGCCGGCTGGGATCCCACCGTCAAGAGCTTCGCCCAGGTCGTCGCCGAGCTGGTCGACACCGGCCGGCTGACCTTCAAGGGCGGCCAGGCCGACACCGCAGAGGACGAGGCCGACGACCAGGACGAGGACCAAGAGGCCGCAGAGGAAGCCGAGGAGACCGAGGCCGCCGAGGACGAGCAGGCTTCCGACGAGGAGCCCGCCGGAGAGGAGAGCGACGAGGAGGCCGCGGCCGACGACGGCCCCGAGATCCTCGAGCTCACCATCGTCCACTCGCCGTTCGCCGGCGAGGACGAGCGCGCCGCGCTCGAAGGCGTCGTCGACGCCATGCCCGGCGTGACCGCTACGGTGGCCGGGCTCGACACCCTGGTCCCCGACATCGGCCTGCACCTGACCCACGCCGCTGACGCCAAGGAGCTCACCGACCGGGTCAAGGACGCTCTGGACACCCAGGCCCTGGTGGCCTGCACCGACCTGGCCCACATCCTGGCCCAGTCCCGCATGGACATGATCACGCTGCCCGAGCTCGTCGAGCAGCGCATGGAGGTCCGTGAGGGCGCCGGGGCGACCATGGAGGTCCAGGTCGAGGAGGAAGAGGAGGGCTTCAAGGAGCACGAGATCCCGGAGGGCGCCCACCGGGTCGAGCTGGTCAAGGAGGAGGCCGCCATCCCGGTCTACCCGGACCAGTCGATCCTGGACGCCGCCGAGGAGTTCGGCTTCGATCTCCCGTTCGACTGCCGGGCTGGGAGCTGCGTCACGTGCAGCGCCCGGTGGGAGGGCGCCGAGCCCGACCAGTCCGAGGTCCAGGCCATCGACGAGGACGAGCAGAAGACCCACTGCCTGACCTGCGTCACCAAGCCCAAGGGCGACCTCAAGATCTGGAGCAACGAGCAACCGTAGGCCGCCTGGGACCGGGTCAGCGAGCCGAGGCTTCTTCCCCAGGGGCACCCCTACGCCGATCGGAGGTTCGAGATGCGGCTTGGGAGGCTCCTCGCCTGGAGCGTGTGCTTGTCGATCGTCGTCGCCCTGGCACCTAGCGGTGCAGGGGTGGCCACCGAGGCCGGTCGCTGCCCAGAGGCCCCGCCAGCGGCCGCCCGGGGGCACCTGACCACCAAGACCTACCCCGCCACGCCGGCGCTCTCCACGACGGCCTACGGCGTGCTGCTGGCCCAGGGGGCCTCGGAGGAGGACCGCGAGGCCGTCAACGGGCTCGACGCCTACATCTTCGATCTCGGCTGCCAGACCACCGAGGCCGCGTACTGCATCGGCCACCAGGAGACGGACCTCAGCGACCCCGACCTCTACGGCACGTTCCGGGGTCCCGGCTTCGACCCGCTGGGAGGGACCGTCGAACTACCCGAGGACCCCTCGTGCGACGGGGAGACACGTTGCTCCCAGGTCTCTCACAGGCTCCCCGGCGGGACCCGGTACCTCGAGGTCACCGCCGAGAGCATCGGCTCGGGGGACAGCCAGGTCCACACGGGCAGCCAGCCGACCTGGGCGGCGTTCACGCTGGTGACGTGTCAGGTCTGAGCAGGGCCGTGGTCTACGCCTCGTCGTCGGCCTTCTTGCTCCTCACAAGCTCGGCCAGGGCCTCGGGGTCGTCGACACGCTTGAGCTCACGGCGTCGCAGGACCGCAGCCCCAGGCGGCGTGTCCATCTCCTGGCCCACGATGTAGACGGCGGTGCGCTCGGTGATCGAGCTGACGCTCCGGAGGACGATGTCGCGGTCCTCGGAGCGATCCTCGTCCCGCAAGGCGTTGAGCAACAGGGCATCATCGTGGGGCTGGGGGTCCGGCTGGCTCGGGTGAAGCAGGCCGATGCCGCTGAACGGGCTCCGGCTGGTCGGCACGATGCCCAGGCCCTTGCCGGCCAGGAGCTCGAAGACGGCCCGGGTGAACGGGTCGTCGACCCGGCGCCAGTCGGGCAACGGGGTCTCATCATCATCCTGGTCGGCCCGGCTGAACGGGTCCAGGGGCACGATCAGCTCCTCCTCGAGGTACTCCTCCAACCTGAGAGCGGCCTCGACGGTGGCGCTCATCCCAGCCTCGTACATGCTGATCGCCCGGCGGGAGACACCGGCGACGTCAGCCAGTTGACCCAGGGACAGGTTCTCCTCCTGGCGGATCTGCTGGAGCCGGTCGCCGTCGAGCTGGACGCAGAACCCGCCCGGGGCGGCGAAGGCAACCGGCGGCGCTCCGTCCAAGAGGTACTCCTTGAGGCCCTGGAAGGACAGGATCGGGATCCCGTGGCGGACGTAGACCGCCCCCGCTTCCAGCCGGCCGCTGGAGGACTTGAGGCCCACGAGCAGGGGTCGACCATCCAGGAAGCGAGCCAGCACGCGCATCTCGCGGCTGACGTCCTCTGACAGGGAGTCGATGTTCGTCAGGACCTTGAGGATGTAGAGCTGGTCGTCCCGTCGGGCCAGGAAGTCGAACGAGATGGGCCGGTGCTGGAACACCTCGGAGACAGCGAACCCTGCATGGGATAAGAGGCCCCTGACCTGCTCGACCAACCGCGCGCGCACATCGGTAGGGTAGGAGTCCTTCTATAAGAGCGTTTCTGCCCGTGTCCACCGGGTCTGGTTGGGGCCCGGGTCCACGGCGTGTGGTGGAACGGACGTCCAGGCGCCCTGCTGGACCGCTTTTCACCTACGCCAGTGACAACAACCTGTCCCGCTCTGAATACCCGTCGAGCAGAATACTTTTATACCCACTGACCGACCTGGGCAGCACCGGAGGCATGAGCTGGATGAAGAGACTCACCTTGGCTGTGGCGGTGCTGGTCGGCATCGGCCTGATCCCGTCAGTGGCGCAGGCCGCGTTCGACGTCACGAGCTACTCAGGAACGATCGTGCTCGACGAGGACGACCCCATCGTGAACCCGCTGTCCTTCAAGCCCACGAACGACCCGCTCGTCGGGCTCGGGTACGAGGTCGCGTGTGACACCGCATCCGCCTGCCCGTCCGAGCGGACCCCCGGGGTCCCGGACGGGGAGGACTCGAAGGATGATGCGGGCGCCCCGACCTGGCTCCACATCCGCGGCCAGGACGAGTCCCAGTACGAGATCGAGATCACGACCGAGGGGCCCGTCGTCGGCACCATCGACGTCTACAAGTACTACCCGAACGGCGAGGGGAACACGCCCCGTTGCACGACCCAGCACGTCGAGGAGCTCTACCCCGAGGAGGGCCAATCGTTCGCCTCGATCACCTACCTCGTCAAGCTCCGCCAGATCACCCTGGGCTACCACGGGGTTGCTGCCGCAGGCGCCGCCCCCAACCTCGGCGTCCAACAGGTGACGCTCCCCGCAAGCCAGACGGGCTACATCGTCGTCATCGATGCCCGTGCCGGAACCGGTGCGGGCCCGGATGGCGCCGAGCTCGGCTACGAGGTCACCTCCGACACCGCGTTCAACGCGGACCACGTCGAGAACCACTGGATCCAGGACCCCCTGACCGTGGTGGACTCCGTGGAGCCCTGCCTGGAGCGCGGCGTGACGATCCCTCCCCAGCTGACGGGCCAAGGTGACATCCCGGGCATCGGCCAACAGATCGGTGTCCAGGACCTCCTGGGTGCCAGCCTTCCCGAAGCCTGAGGCCCCTCGACGACGTCCAGTCCCCCAGCATCGTGCCGTCAGGCCCCTCCCCCCGGCGCCGGGGGAGGCGGCTCTGTCACCCCGTTCACTCGAGGAACATTGAAGAGGCGCCGACCCCGTCCCGACACCAAGGAGGCATCCGCATGGAGGCAACAACCATCCCCCGAGCGCTGACCATCGTCGCGCTGATCGCCATGATCCTCGCGTTCGTCCCCGCCACCACCGCCGGTGGCGATGCAGGCGTCGAGCCTCAGTCCCACGACCCGCCGCCGGACTGCGTGCTCGACCGGAGCCAGGGCTCCGACAACATGTGGGCCTGGGTGGACAAGCGCATCGTCGTCCCCCGGTACGCAGCCGGCGAGCTGCCGCTCACCACCCTCTCCTGGGTCCTGCTCTTCAGCGACAGCGCTACCACCGACGATGCCCTCCTCGAGGAGAGGATGAACGGGTTCGACGCCTACATCATCGACCTCGGCTGCGAGGTCTCCGGCAACGCGTTCTACTGCCTCTTCGGGGATGACTCCGGCGTGGACGCGTACGATCTCCAGGTGACCTTCCGGGACAGCTCCTTCAGCAACGTCGGCGGCCCGACCAACCTGGCCGATTCCCCTGACGTCTGCGACGGCAAGGAGTACGACGACAAGGACCAGGTCGAGGCCGAGGACCTGACCGCCAAGCTCCCCGACCAGACCCGGTACGTCGAGATCGTCACGGTCGACGGGAGCCCCGGCGCGTGCGGATGCCTGCATCCCGGCACGCTGCTGCCCGCTTCTGTGGAAACAACGTTCCTGCTGACCACCTAGGCGGTGACGAGGGCCTCGACCGGCCTCGGCCAGGGGCGGCGGCCGGTCAAGGGCTCTTCCGAAAAGCTCAAGGTTAGGCCGGCGCGCTTCCGGGGTGGGGCAATCTTTAAGCCCCGACCGACGACCAGCCCGTCTGCCCCTGGGGCTGAGGTGGAGCTATGAGCAACCAAGGACGTCCGTCCTCCAAACCACGTACCCTCGCGATCGCCCTCACGTTGAGCCTCCTTCTCCCCGCCGCTGCGGTCTTCACGGCCGAGGAGGCCAGCGGCGCGCTCAGCAGCTGCGCCAACCTTGCTGAGAACCCGATCTGGATCCCGAACGTCAGGTTCTACAACCGGACAGGGAACCAGCGGACCTTGTTCGAGGACGGTGCGGTCTTCGTCGACCCCGGCGCCACCATCGAGATCCGCATCCAGGTCCAGAACCGTGTGGACCAGGGTGAGTGCCAAGGGGTCCAGACCGATAGCATCAACCAGGTCAAGGGGAAGATGTTCTACCCAATCTTCGAGGACGAGACGTGGGTGGGCCTGGACGGCTCCTGCGACATGCAGAACCGGGTCAACTGCTCGAACATCCGCAAGGTGATCACGATCCCGGATGGGCCTGATGTCCCCCTCGGCGAGCATCGCATCCGGATCGTCGCCGCCCAGTCGGACGGCGGCAGCCTCCAGCAGGAGACGCTCACCGGCGCCGAACGGGTCATCGTCGTGGGCCAGCGCCCGGACCTGGTCATCACCAGCGCCGGGGGGCCCACCTCTGCGACCACCACCTACAACGAGGACGATGCCACCAGCCCCTTCACCCTCACCATCGAGAACAGAGGCGACTACCCCGCCTGGAACCCCAACGGTGGACGTGACTGGGGGACACGATCCCCCTTCGACGCACCCTATGTAGCACCGGCCGAGGACGGCCAGGGGACCCTCAACTGGGGCGAGGACGACGCCACCGACTACGAGCCAGAGACGACCGCCAGCGAGACCAACGACCTGAGCGACAGCCACTCCGGAGGCGCTGCCGAGCTCCCTCCCTGCCACGACGACCCCTCCGAGGAGCAACCGTCGGCGGGAGACTCGTGGGGGAGCTGGGGGGATGTCCCGACGTGCTCTTACCGCTACGGCGTGCCCCTGCCGGTCAACCTGCGCTACCTGGTCCATCAACTCAACCCAGAGGACACGGATCTGCCCCGCTTCGGGCCGATCCTCGACGAGCCCAAGGTCATCCTGGACGATCTGGTGACCGACCCCGACGACACCGACTACGACGACGTGGACAAGGACGACACCCGGCTGCTCCCGCAGTACTACCACTTCGTCGCGCCCGGGTCCAACGACAACGTGGAGCATCTGGACCCCCCGCCTGAGCCACTGGTCCGGAACGTCCAAGCGGTCGATCGCAACGGCAAGGCCGGCGAGACCCACGTGAACTGGACCGTGGACAAGGACCTGGATAACCGAAGCCTGGTCCCCGAGCGCAACCTCACCGACCCGACCACCGAGGACCGCAACCGGGTCGATCTGGGCGAGCTCAACAACAACGCGACCACTCGCTACACGATCGAAGGCCCTGACCTGGTGTTCGACACCGGTGGTCAGGGCGGTCCGACCAGCGAGGATGGCAACCGTGGTGGGGCCCCGCTGGTCCTCAACAAGGTGAACCCGAGCTGTGGCGGCGAGACCGATGCACCCCCGTCCCAGGGAGGTCCTTGCCAGCCAGGCACGGCGATCAAGGTCCAGTTCGGCTACAGGAACATCGGCGACTGGCCCATCGACTCCGGCGACGGTACGAGGTCCTGGCGGGCAGCCATCTACCTCAACGGCGAGCTCGCCGAATGTGTGAGCAACTGCCCGACCGTCGACGGCCAGACGCGGGAGTTCGCGGTCTGGGACTTCAGCGATCTCCCCCGAGCATGTCCCGACTTCTCCAACGGCTGCGACAGCGACACGGGCACGCGGTACATCGAGGGTGGCGGCAGCGAGGAGAACGTCCTCGACAACGCCCCGGAGATCAAGAGCCTCGACGGCGGAGGCCTGCACACGATCGAGGTCCGGTTGGACGACGGTGCGCTCTACCCCGACGACCAGCTCGACGACCGGTACTTCCGCTACGCAGAGTACAACGAGACCAACACCTGCCATGGGGCCGGCGATGAGCTGCCTCTCTACAACCGCTACTGCATCACGCTGGCCTTCAAGGACAGCGAGCCCCCGGTCATCAGCGCCCTGGAGACCGATCCCAAGCCCGAGGGGAGCGAGCAGGTCCCGAAGGCTCGAGAGGGCGAGGTCGTCACGTTCAACGCGACCGTCAAGGACCCCAGCACCGACGAGGTCCGTGCGATCATCGAGACCGCCGACGGGCAGCAGGTCGCCAACCTCACCATGACCCAGCTGGGCGACTCCGACGACTACCAGGCCACGCAGCGCTTCCTCGGCCAGCAGGCCAACAACACCTCGGCCCCCGACCCGGCCGGGGTGACCTACCTCCCCGAGGACCTCAGCGATCTCAGCGGCGGCCTGGATCTCGTCTACCGCGTCTGGGCCAACGACACCTTCGGCCACACGGCGCAGAGCGCCGACAGCGACGCTGTGGAGCTCAACCTCACCGAGCTCCCCAAGGACATCGACATCGTCGAGTTCGAGTTCAACGGCGCCACCAACGCCAACCCGGACAACGCCCCCACCTACGAGGGGACAGCCAGCGAGCCCGAGAACTGGTTCAACGTGACCGCGACGATCAGCGGTGACGGCCGACCCGGGACCACGCCCGAGGATCCGGAGACCCAGCGGGCCGACCGCACCGGGAAGTTCGTCGAGGTCTACGACAACCGAGGCGATCTCCGCTACACCCTGCCGATGGAGGCCATGAAGGTCTGCACCGACCAGGGGGTCCAAGGCCAGGCCTCGCAGACGGCCTACGGCAGCGACTGCTCGACCAGCGAAGGCGACGACCCCCTTGGTCAGATCACCAACGTCCGCTGGCAGTTCTACGTGGACACCAGCAAGACCGAGCACGTGTGGTCCGACGCCGAGCTGGACTGGGCGGGCAACTGGTCCATCAACATCACCGTCGAGGACGTCAACAACCGGACCGGTGAGGTCCAGGACGACGCTCGGTTCAACGACCAGTCGAACGGCGACAACGGTCGGCCGCTCCTCGACGACGTCACGCTCTCACCGCTCGAGGTCGGGCCTGCTGAGACCCTCGATGGCGCCGCCTTCGTCCGCGATGTCCTCCGGGTCGAACGGGTCTTCCTCAACGCGACCCACCAGGCCTCCGGCGACACCTTCGAGCTGCCCCTGGACTACCAGGGTGCCGACACGTGCGACCGAGAGGGCGATGCCTGCCAGAACGCCGAGGAGACCGATAGCGGCGCCTGGGCTGCCCGGTTCTCCAGTGGGGCTGGCGAGGACTTCGCCCGGGCGGGCACCTACGACGTGGAGCTGGTCGCCGTCGACTTCGCGCTCAACGAGAACACCACCGACCTCGGCCAGGTCGTCGTCAGCGACACCGACGATCCGGTCATCCGCCAGTTCTTCACCCTGCCCGAAGGCGGCGTGCAGGAGGTCGGCGGGACCGTCACCTGGCGGGCCCGGATCGACGACGCCACCGCGATCCAGCCGCCGGTGCTCGACATCACGTTCCCGTCCCAGGACCCCAAGCGCGTCGAGATGACGTTCAACGAGACCTCCGGGTACTGGGAGCACGAGGAGACGGTCCCCGCCTCGGAGATCGGGACCTGGGGGTACGAGCTGACCGTCTCGGACTACGCCGGCCACGCTGTCAGCCAGACCGGCGAGATCGAGATCAAGAAGACGCGTCCGCCTCAGGTCAAGGCTGGCAGCTGGGAACCGGCGGTCCTGGGTGCCGACGGGTCGACCCTGTACGGCCCCGCCCAGCCGACCATCAAGGTCGATCTGGTCGACTTCAGCGACGGCGTCGACCTGGAGACGGTCGAGATGACCGTGAACGGTGACTCGGTCGACTTCCAGGCCACAGCGATCCCCAACGGGTACGAGCTCAGCCACGCCGTCGGCTCAGCCTTCTCCGATGGGGACAGCGTGACCGTGAAGGTCACCGCAGCGGACAACTCCGGGCTCGCCAACGAGGCCCCGCTGGCCCACTCCTTCGTGGTGGACGCCACCGGGCCCTCGGCGACCTTCGAGGCCGAGCCGGCCGAGGAGGACGACGCCCGGGAGATCATCGGCGACAACACCGAGATCTCGGTGGACGTCACCGACAGCGGCGCCGGTCCCGGCCCGCTGACCGTCACCGTCCAGCACCTGGCGGGGACGACCGCGACCGCCGAGGAGACCCTGACCTTCGACAGCGGGAACGGCACCTTCAAGCTCAACGAGCTGGAGCGTGCCTTCCAGGGCCACGGCGACTACCGCGTGCTCCTCACGCCCACCGACGCCGTCGGTAACGAGGGCTCGCAGATCACCAAGCGGCTGCTCTTCGACAAGAGCCCGCCCAAGGTCCAGGTGTTCGCCAAGCCCGGCCAACCCCGGGAGGCCATCTTCGCCGACATCTCCGACGCCTCGACCGTCACCAGCGCGTGGGTCCTCTACACGCCGGAAGGCGGCGAGGAGGAGCGCTTGGACCTCCAACTGGTCAACGGGACCTGGGAGGGCCGCATCCCGGCCTACCCGAGGAACACGACGATCAACTTCACGGTGAAGGCCGAGGACCTGTTCGGTAACATCGGCTCCAGCCCGGAGGACAGCTTCGAGGCCGGCGACGCGGTGCCGACGATCACGCTCACCAAGCCCACCGGCGGTGAGACGATCTCAGGCACCACCGAGCTGACGTGGACCGCCAGCGACCTGGAGACCGAGGCCTCGGCGCTCAAGGTCAGCCTGTACTACAAGCGGCCCGGGCAGGACTTCAAGCCGATCCCCGAGGCCCAGGACATCAACAACCTGGGACGCTACAACCTCGACACGACGATCTTGCCCAACGGGGAGCTGACCCTGCAGGCCATCGTCTTCGACGGGAACAACTTCGGGGACAGCAAGGTCACCGTGACCGTGCGCAACCTGGCCAGCATCTTCAACGACCCGCAGCTGGAGGGCGCCGAGCGCGAGGACGGCAAGAACCTGGTCGAACCCGGCCAGGAGGTCGTCTTCAGCGTCCAGATCGACGGCACCGTCCAGGCCGCCGTGGCCAACGTCACCGACCAGCAGGGCAACCTGATCGAGTCGGTCAACCTCGAGGCCGACGGCCAGGGCAACTGGCGGGGCACCTTCCGGGCGCCCACGACGGCCGGGGACTACAACATCGACCTGATCGCACAGACCGCTGAGGGCCCCGTCGAGACCGAGAACGCCTACACCTTCACGGTGCAAGGCGCCGGCGGGGAGGATAGCAAGAGTTTCGTATCGGAATGGACCATCCTATCCATCCTGTTCGCGGGCGCTGTGGCGGTCGGGGCTCTGGGCCTCACGCAGCGCTGGAACTAGGGGACGTGGATACGTGGCTCTGAACAAGCGGCTCGTCGGCTGGGTGCTCCTGGGGGTCGCGGTGGCCGCTTTCCTGGCCGCCGTGGTCACCTTCCTCATCTGGGAGTCCCGAGGGATCCTGCTCACGGCCATCGTCGTCGAGGCGATCGCCCTGATCGGGCTCGTGGTCCTCCTGGTCTGGCCAGAGCCGGAGTTCAACGCCGGCGAGGTCAACCCGGAGCTGGTCAAGTGCCCCCGGTGCTCCTCGGTGTTCGACCCGCCGAAACGCGGCGAGAGCTTCCGCTGCCCGACCTGCGGCCTGCAGGGCAAGGCACCGTCCCGAGAGACGAAAGATATAAAGACGACATCTTGAGATGACGTCCCCTCGAAGGATGACCCTCCATGGCACAGGATGAACCCGTCGCCGAGGACGCCCCTGACGAGGCCGCCGATCAGGCCCAGGACCCCGACGAGGGATCGGCCTGGTCCTGGTGGCTCCTGGTCATCCCGATCATCGCGGTCATCGACCTGGTCCTCGTGCTCCTCTACGGGGCCAACGTCCTGGTCCCCTCCGACCTGGGGGATGGCGTCGAGCTCTTCCACATCGTCATCGCCGGGCTCATCGTGCTGGCGATCCTGCTCATCGTCGAGATCGCCCTGGTCCTGGGCCGCCACCCGGACCATCTGGAGGACGAGGAGGAACCGGCCCCAGGGCCGGACCGCGAGGCCGCCCGGGAGGATGAGCCCCCGGAATGGGAGGCCGTCGACACCGATGATCAGCTCGACGGCAAGCACGTGGTCGAGGTCAGCCGGCCCCCCAAGTGGGCCGTGGAAGCTGGTGTCTACGCGACGACCTACGTGGACGTGAGCGACGAGAGCGTCCTCCGTCTCGAGGAGATCGTCGCCCTGCGGCCGTGAACCTGACCACCACGAGCCGCGTCCCGAGCAACCACCGCCGACCAGAGCGGTAGCCCTACCGGCCCGACCTGCTCACGCGGCAGGCGTGGTCCGGCTTCCAGACGTCCATGGCCACCCAGGCCGCGTGGCCCAGCGTGGTGCCATGCCCCCTCAGGGGTCAGCTGATCCCACCGAGCCGCCGGCGCCTGGGTGCTGGCGATCCGTCACACCCAGATCCGGCCGGAGAGCGCCCAGGCGCTTCCTGTGGCAGGCGCTCGGCGGCGATGGCTCTGGAGGGGGTTGGTGTGGTGCACCGCTCAGATCGCCCATCATTCATCATGGTACAGCTAGGCGTTCGTCATCATCACGGTGCAGGTGCCCATGGGGGCCCCTCCCTGAAAAGGGTACCTAGCCAGCGGTCCCGTCCTTCGGGGGGTGCTGGACGTGCTGAGCCTCGGTGGCCAGGGCCTCTCACCGCTTGCGGCCCTGGCGCTCCAGGAGCCGCTTGGTGACCTCCCACTGGACGGCTTCGATGTCGCGGAACTCGGCATCGTCCACGACGGCGTCGACCAGCATGGCCTTCTCCTCGAGGACGTCGCGGATGTCCTCCTCGACCGTGTCCTGGGTGATGAAGAAGTGGACGTGGACGTCCTTGTCCTGGCCGCGGCGGTGGACACGGTCCATGGCCTGGCGCATGACCGACGGGTTCCAGACGAGGTCGAGGAAGATCACGTGACGGGCCGCGGTCAGGGTGATGGCCTGGCCCGCGGCGTTGACCTGGCCGATGAACAACCGGCAGTCATCGTCGTGCTGGAACGTGTCGACGGCTTGCTTGCGCTGCCGGTCGTTGCTGGACCCGGTCAGGATGGCCGGGTTGTGCTCGGAGAACTCCTCCCTGAGCGTGCGGAGGCCCGAGAGGAAGAAGCCGAAGATGACGACCTTCTCGCCTCGGTCGAGGAGCTTGCGGATGTACGGCAGGACCTCGTCGAGCTTCCCGTTGACCGCCAGCTGACGCAGACGGTTGAGCTGTTGGAGGCTACCCAGGGCGTCGGTGTCGGCCCGCTGCTCCTGGGCGTACTGGGCCTCCTCCTCGGCGTACTCGCGGGCCCACGCCGACGAGAGATCGACCATGTGGACGTGGGTGTCCTTGTCGGGGAGGTGGTGGAAGATATCCGCCTTGACCCGGCGGATCATGACGTTGTCGAGGTACTCGTGGAGCCGTTCCACCACGGACTCCCGGACCTCGGCGGTGCCCCGTTCCCAGGGCCGCTCGAAGCGGCGCCGGAACCAGCGGGCATCCTCCCACTCCTCGGGGTGGACGAAGTAGAGCAGGCTCCGGAGCTCGCCGGGGTTGTTCATCAGGGGCGTGCCGGTGAGGAGGACCCGGCGCTCGATGGGGAGGATCAGCTCACGGGCCAGCTCGACCCGGCGGGTCCGCCGGTTGCGCAGGTAGTGGGCCTCGTCGAGGATCGCGAGATCCCAGTCCAGGTTCTTGATGACGTCCTGGAAGCGGGCCATCCCGTCGTAGCTGACGATCACGTAGTCCTGGGGGTCCTGACGGAGCTCGCGTTCGGCGGCCACGGCGCTCTCGCCGGGGCTCAGGATCCGGTGGCTGGCGTTGGTCCACTTCTCGATCTCCTGGCGCCAGACCTGCCGGGCGTTGCTCGGGCAGACGACCAGCTTGGGGCCATCCAGGTACTGCGCGGCCGCGATGCTCGTGAGCGTCTTGCCCAGGCCCATCTCGTCGCCGACCACGCACTCGTAGTCCCTGGCCAGGATGTAGGCCGCGCCCCGGACCTGGTGGGCGTCCAGGACCGTGTGCGGCTTGAGGTCGGGCACAGGGCTGGGCAGCTCCCAGTCGGTCACCGGCTCGCGCTCGGTCGGGCGCCCGGGCCCCTCGTCCTCGGGCATGTCGGGGCTCCAGGACTCGTAGTCCCGCTTGCGGCCGTCCAGACGCCGGGTGACCAGCTCGACGCCTCGGTCGCGCAACTGCTCGACCAGGTCGACGGCCTGCTCCCGTGGGACCAGCCACTGGTCCTGGTGGCGCTCGCCGACCTCGTCGAAGGTCTCGCCGAGCATCTTGACGTAGGCCATGCTGGCCTGGATGATCTGGAACCGGCACGGGTTGG